>CAYRFK010000005.1:35520-40826 GCA_964423465.1 uncultured Verrucomicrobiota bacterium
TCAGCGGGCATGGGCGGCCTTTCCGCCGTCCAGGGAGCCGGCGCCCGGGGGCTGGCTCGAGAGTTGGACCAGCGTCTCGGTGGTGCGGATCACCTGTTCGGGCGTGACGGTGAGGTAGCGGTGCGGGCCGTCCGGCCCGGGCTCGAAGCGTGTTTCGCCGTCGTCCAGCACGACCACACGGCCTGGTTGGGAGATGCCGAAGTAGTCGCGGTCGGGCCGCAGTGCATGAAGCACGCTCGTGAGGTCCCACGTGGGCCGGTTGTGCGGCGGCGGGTTGTAGAGGACGTACGACTCGGCCAGCGGGTGGTGGGGGACATAGCCGTAGTCGCGCTGGATGCTGACGGCCGGGTAGGGCAGGGCGATGCCGATCTCGAAGCCGCTGTAGACGATCGGCGTGGGCCAGGCGGTGGCGAGTTTCTTCGCGGCGGGGATGTCCTTGATGACGTTGTACTCAAGGTGCCGCTTGCCCTTGATCGGCTGGAAGGCGCCGGCCATGACCGACAGCAGCCGCACCTTGGCCTTCACGAGGTCGGGGCCGGAGAGGGGCGAGATGTCGTCGCCCTTGGTGTCGAGCAGCTTCGTCAGGTTGCTGGAGAAGCCGACCTGGGCAATGACGACCGATCCGTCGGGCTGCGCCGCCAGCACCCGGCGGATCAGAGTGGCGGCCTCGGGCGCATCGGCACCGCTCATCAGGTCATGCGGGTAGCGCAGGGCGTCGCCGTCCTTCTGGTTTGCCAGTCCGTTGAACCGCCCCTGCTCGGGGGTGGGGCCGTTGCGGACGACGCCAATCGGCACGTCGCCGCGGCCGTAGAACGTGTTGACGGCGTCCGTGAACGCCGCGGCGTCGGGGTGGTCCTTGGTGATGGTTACGGCGAGCAGCCGGCACTCGCCGCGCGTCTGCAGGGCATGGATCATCCCCAGCGCGAGTACGTCATCGACATCGTTGCCAATGTCGGTGTCAAAGATGATCCCCGTCGCCCCCGCCGCGCCCCCCCGCATGGGCGCGGCAACGGCAAGTATGGAGAATCCAATGGAGGCGAGTACTTTACGTGTCATGTTCGGACTCCTTTCCGGGTCGGGCGGTTGGGGACAGAGATGCACTCGGCCGAGGGGACAGAGACGTGTTGGACGACGCGTTGGGGGACAGAGAGTCTATGGCGGCCGACGTTGGGGACGGTGGGGACAGAGACCTCATGGCCGGCGGGCGGGCCGGAGACGGAGGCCCGTTCGATGAGATGGGTCGGCAGGCGGACGGCGGCTGCGGCGCCGGGCGGTGTCTGTCCCCCGATCCGGTCGAAGAGCATCTCCGCCGCCTTCCGGCCCAAGTCCTCGACCGGCTGGGCGATGACCGTCAGGGGGGTGGCGAGCAGGGCGGCGTAGGGGTGGTCGTCGAAACACAGGATGGACAGGTCGCGGGGGACAGAGATGTTGCGGGCGGCCAGCACCCGCAGGGCGCCCATGGCGACGACATTCGACAGGGCGAAAAGGGCGGTGAGGCCGGGATGGCGGTCGATAAGGGCCTCCGCCGCCTCCGCCCCCGCAGCTTCGGAGAACGCCGAGCCCGCGACAGGTGTCTGCTGTGCCGTGATGCCGTGCCTGGCCAGTTCGGCGAGGAATGCCGTCTTGCGTTCCTCGTTCGGCGTGGAGCCCGGCAGGCCCTGCAGGATCCCGATCCGCCGGTGTCCCCGGCCGGCCAGATACGCGGCGGCCTGCCGCCCGCCGCCTGCGTTGTCGGCGGCGACGAACGGGAGCGGCGGGGTGCCGACGAGGCGGTCGGCGATGACGATCGGCAGGCCGGCGTCGCGGCAGGCCGACAGGTGGGCGGCGCGCTGGCCGACCGGGCAGACGATGAGGCCGTCCACCTTGCGGTCGCGCAGCAGCCGTACGGCCTCGACCTCGCGTTCGGTGGTTTCGCGGCTATCGCAGAGAAGCACGGCGTAGCCCCTCTGGCGGGCGGCATCGGCGACGCTCGCGGCGATGGCGGCGAAGAAGGGATTCGCGATATCCGGCACCACCAGGCCCGCCGAGTGGGTCCTTCGCATCCGCAGGCCCCGGGCAAGGGGGTCGGGCTGAAATTCCAGATCCGCCGCGGCCGCACGCACGGCCTCGACCGTCTCCGGCCGGATCCGGTAGCGCCCACCCTGGCCGCTCAGGGCACGCGAGACGGTGGAGACCGAAATCCCCAGCCGCTCCGCAACCGTCCTCAGCGTCGCCCGCTGTTCCTTCCCCGCCATGGGCCCCCGATGCTTTGCGCAAACGATTGAGCTAATACACCGTCGCCGCCGCCGCGCGCAAGTCCAAAGGCGGGGCGCAGGGCGATGAATGGAGGATGGAAGGATGGATGGATGCGTGGAGGTGCGTGATGCGCGGACAGGAGTGTCCGCGCCACGGCTGTGCACCCGGGGCGTGGCGTATGCCGGGGGACAGGAGTTTTGACCCGATCTGCGGCTGGAATACCGGTGATGATGAGGGCGGTCGCCCGCGGCGCGCTACTCGAAGTGGCACTCGATGATGCGGGCGACAAAGGGGAGGGCGGCGAGGCGGCGCAGCGTCTCGCGGTGGCCGCGGCGCGTGGTGCCGATGCAGAGGCACTCGCCGGGGCCGGCGCCGATGCGGCCGCGGGAGCCGGGCATGAACTGCATCGTGGGGTCGATGGCGCGGACCTGTGCCTTGCATTCGTCGGTGTCGGGGATCGCGAATTCGTAGGAGAGGGAGGTCCGGCCGTCAGGCGGACCGCGAAGTCCTTCGTCGTCGAGAACGGCGGGGTCAAACCCGATCTTGCGCAGTGGAACCTCCGTCGCCGCAGCGGTTGCGGTTGGTAGGATGGCGAGCAGCGCGGACGGATCGGCGGCCGCGAGATAGACCGGCGAGTCGTCGAGCGGGATCCGGCCTTCTGCGTCCGGAGGGATGGCGGCGCCCATGATGTCGAAGGCGCGGATGCCGGCGCCGATCGCGAGCGGTGCCCGGTTCTTCGGGCGCCAGACGACGGCGACCGCCCCGCCGCGGGCACGGAAGACGCGTGCGTGAAGCGCGTCCGCGTCGATCACGCCTTCACAACGCCCGGGCACGCCGACGTGGCGCTCGAATGCGGCGACGGCCGGCAGCATCTTCCGCGGCGCGCCGCCGTACTCGAAGAGGACGCCGCCGGCATCCTGCCCGTTGATCGGCCCGCAGGTGCCGGCGTGGAAGAAGATCTTCCGGACGCCGTGGCCTGCGGCGACGGCGGCGTACTTCACGATGTGCGCGGCGGCCTCGCGCTCGCCGGGCCAGCGGCAACGGTTCATTGTCGCGTCGCCGACCGGGAGCGGTCGCGCCGGCGGGTCGTCATCCGCGTAGCAGCCCCATTCCGTGATCCACACCGGCTTCGGTCCGCCGTGGGCGCGGCACAGCGCCTCGAACTCCCGGAAGGCCTCCTCGTGGCTTTCGGCGGGCCGGGGCGTGTCGTAGTTGTGCAGGTCGACCACGTCGACGAGTTCCAGACCGCCGCGCTCGACGAACTCGCGGGCGAGGTCGTGATCGAGGTTGCAACTGATGCCGCCGACGATGCGGCACGCGGGCGCGGCGGCGCGGATGGCGTCGCTGGCGGACTCGAGAAGTCGGAGGTAGTCGTCGAGCCCGTACCCGAACTGGCGGGGCAGCGCGTAGCTCGTGTAGACGGGTTCGTTGAGCAGTTGAACGTGGGTCACCGGCGTGGGGCCGGCGGCATACCGCGCGGCGGTCGCGGCGGCGTAGCGGTCGAAGTCGGCCGGGTTCCGCGGTGCCCAGGCGACGGTCATGCGGTCGCGCAGGTAGGTGCTGCCCTTTGCCGCGTCGGCGACCCGGGCGGGATCGGCGGCGGAGGACCACGCGGCGGAGGGGAAGGGGAGCAGCACCGCGACGCGGCCGCCGAGCTTCCGCACGCGGTCGATCTGCGCATCGGCCTCGGCGTAGTCGACCCGGCCGGACGCCGGCTCGATGGTCTGCCACTTGGCGGACCAGTCGCGCCACCAGCCGATGCCGGCGGCCTGGGCGCGTTGCACCAGGAAATCCCACGGATAGGCATGGTTGAAGCCGAAGAAGGTGTCCGTTCCCGCCGCGTGCGGCTCAACCAGCGCGCACCGGACGGTCTGCGTGGCGCCGCTGGAGATCCACGCGGCGCGGTAGAAGCCGGGTCGGCCGGGGACGAGGCCGGCCTCGGTCCGGTGTGCCCCGCCGCGGGCGGGGAGGTCGAGGTGGACGTCGCGCGCGGCGGCCTCGCGGTCGAAGAAGTCGGTCAGGACGAGCCGGCCGGCGGCGACCGCGGGCGCGTCGCCGTCGTTGAAGGCCTCGATCGTGAAAGCGAGACCCGACGCAACGTTGGTGAAGAAGCCGTCGTCGGCCTGCGGTACGAGCCACGATTCGAGGGTCGCGCGCGGCGCGAAGGCCGCCGGCGTGCCGCCGCGGTCGAGGCGAACGGCGTCGATCCAGACGGTCGCGTTGGAACGGGCGCCCTCCGCGTCGAGGTCGGGGCCGATCGCGGCGAAAAGGAAGGACTGTGACGGGCGGAAGGTGAACGACTCGCGCCGCCACTCGCGGCCGGCGGTGACGGTCCTGCGCTGTCGCCGGTCGGGGGGCTCGACGACGGCCAGGTGGACGGGTGTGCCGTCCGCCGCCGCGCGGAGCCAGGCGGAGAGCGTGACCGGTTCTCCGGGGGTCACGCGGAACCAGCCGAGGTTCGCGGCGAGGACGTTGGGGACCGGATCGCGGATGGGCTCGTAGTAGTCGAACCAGTGGACCGGCAGCGCGGCGCGGTCGAGGTCGATGCGGAGGCTGCAACGACCGTGCGCGGCGGTGCGGTCGTCGATCGCGCCTGCGAGGCGGTAGAGGTTGCCGCCCCATCCGCGCAGTCCATGGGCGATGCTGCCCCATCCGGCGCCGCCGCACTCGAAGCTGGCATTCGGCACGGGATTTGAGGCGCCCTCGAAGGGGATCTGCGGGAACCATTCGCGACCGACGCTGGATTCGGCGAGTTCGACGTCGTCGAGCCACAATGTGCCCGTGCCGCGGAACCAGAACTGGAGGCGGCTCGTCTCCGCCGGGACGGTGTGCGTCGCCTGGAACGCGAACTCGAATGGCTTCCACTCGTCGTCGGCGACGAAACCCTCGGCCAGGCCGGCGTTCTCCCACGGGCGCGTGTTGGTCAGCGCGACCTCGACCGAGCCGCCGCGGATGCCCTCACCGCGCGCGCGGAAGGTGAGGCGGTACCAGCGTCCGGCCTGTACGGCGATGCTGCCTGTCTGGCAGAGCATCGCGTGGGCGTCGGGCCCCGAGCCGGCGAACTCCGTGCA
>CAYRFK010000005.1:40926-56431 GCA_964423465.1 uncultured Verrucomicrobiota bacterium
GCGAGTTCATGCCGTGGCTCCTTCGTTGCGCGCATCCGAGGGTCCCGCATCGGGCATGGCGAGTCCAGTGCGATTCGCTATCCAACAGCCGGCAACCGACGCCCAACATCCAACGGTACGGCGGCCGGTCAGTGGGCCGGTTGAACCTGTCGGCGTGCCATCTTGATGAGTTTCCGGAGCGCCCCGTTGATCGCGCTGTCATCGCCAAAGAACTCCGCCACATCAGGGTCGATCTTGGCGATATTCGTGCCGGCGCGGTAGCGCTCGGAGTACTTGCCCCGGACACCGCCCTTCATCTTCGCGAACTCGTACTCGGGACGCAAATCCGCTGCGGTATCAACCTTCTTCATAGTCATGTCGCTCACAGGATGTTGCCGGACGCGCGCTGATAATGCGAGTCCTGTTTCCCCTTTCGGTGTGCGAGACAACGATCACCCTTCCCCGTGCGGACAGGCCGATCGTGAGGAGCCGTTCTTCCTCAACCGAATGGTCGGGGTCGTTGAACGTCCAGGAAAGCGGATCGCCAAATACCGTGGCACCCTCGTGGAACGAGACACCGTGCTTGCGGCGGTTGCCAGTCGCCTTCCTCGGGTCCCATTCGAACTCGAGTTGCATTCAACTTCTCCATGTCCCCGGCGGGAGGCACATCGATCCGTGCCGGATCGTGCTACGCCTCCTGGAATTCCGCGGCCATCTCGCACCAGGGCTGCTGGAAGCAGGTGTCGCAGTTGCCGGTGCAGCCGTCGATCTGCGTCGTGGTGCCGCGCGGCATGTGGTCGAAGGGTTCGGAGAGGACCTCGTGGCGCAGGTATTCGTAGCGCTTGCGGACGGGCACGCCCTCGGCGAGTCCGACGAGGATGCTGCGGGTGGCGAGGCGCTGGACCATCAGGGCGTACTCGCGGGCGACGGCCTCGTCGGACAGGCCGGCGGGGTTGGGCGGCGCGGGGAACTCGCCGGCGTAGGTCCACGTCGTCTGTTTTCCGGCCATCCAGTTCTCGAACTGGAGCCAGTCGGAATCCTGGTCGTAGCCCGGCTGGACGGGCGGAAAGAGGAAGCCATTCTTCTCCATCGCCTGCCGGCTGCCGAAGCGGCGGTAGGCGGTCGCCCAGCGCAGCATGCCGCGCAGGCACCGGTTCTCGCGGTCGGGTTCGTGGGGCATCGCCTCGATCACCGTCGAGGGGTCGAGCCCCATCTGTGTGAAGATGCTCCGGATCGCCGCCGTGCTCAGGTCCGCCGCCTTGTCCATGGTCTTCATGTCCGCTGTTCTCCCGGCCCCGGGTGTTTCGCACCCCGGGCCTCATTCATGGGAAGGAAAGCGGCACGGCGAATTCCAAAGAAAGTTCGGGGCGGGGTCGTTTCCGGACGGGGTATCGACCCGCCGGGAGTCAAACCGCCGTTGCCTTCTCGGCCGGAGTGACGCTACAGTGCGATTCGCGGATGTCCGCAGCCTGCCGGGGGTTAAGGAGAGGAAACCATGTCGACGAAGATGGCGACGGGGTTGAGTTCGGGGACGGAATCTCGCGCGACAGCGCGGGCGGCGGTGGAGGAGGCGCTCGCGAAGTTCGGCGACGGCGCCGCGGATCTTGTGATCCTCTACTGTTCGAGCAACTACGACTACGGCGCGGTGCTGGCGACGGTGCGCGAGATGACGGGCGGCGCGCCGTTGATCGGCGCCTCGACGGCCGGGGAGTTCACCGAATCGAGCGTCCGGCTGGGCAGCATTGCGGTGAGTCTGATCCGGTCGGACAGCATCCGCTTTTTTACGGGGTTGGCGGAGGACGTGGACCGGGACGCCGAGACGGCCGTCGCCAATATCATCTCGCAGATTCCGCTCGAAGTGCCCGACTTCCCGCACCGGTGCATCTTCCTGCTGACCGACGGCATGGTCGGAAACGGCGAGGAGATCACGCTGATGGTGGCGAACATGTCGGGCTCGACGGCGCGCATCGTGGGCGGGCTGGCGGCGGACGACTTCAAGATGAAGAGCACGGTCGTCTTCCACAACGACCGGGTGGCCGGCAAGGCGGCGAGCATCTGCGTCATGGCGTCGAAGAAGCCGTTCTACACGTCGGTGAACCACGGGCACTGCCCGCTGTCGAAGCCGATGCGAATCACGCGGGCGAAGGGCAACGTGCTGTACGAGGTGGACGGCCGGCCCGCGTGGGAGGTGTGGAAGGAGCAGACGTCGGTGCAGGCCGGGGCGCTCGGCATCGACGTCAACGCGATCCGCGAATCGGGCGAGGTCGCGGCCTACTTCTCCAATTTCGAACTCGGTCTCCGCACGGGGCAGGAGTCGTACAAGGTCCGTTATCCGATGTCGATCAACGAAGACGGTTCGATCAATTTCACCTGCACGATCCCGAACGGGGCGGTGATGTGCATCATGGACGGACGCGACGAGGCGCGGCAGATCGAGGCCTCGCGCATTGCGGCCGAGCAGGCGAAACAGGCTGCTGCGGCCGACGGCCACACGGCGCTGGCCGGCGTCCTTGTGATCGAGTGCGCGGTCCGCCAGTTTCTTCTCGGTGCGAACTTCCACAAGGCTCCCGAGGCGATCCGCGACGTGCTCGGCGGCGTGCCGATGATCGGGGCGGAGACCTACGGCGAGATGCGGCTGGAACCCGGCGAGTTCAGCGGCTATCACAACACCACCACGGTGATCCTGCTCCTCGTGGAGTGATGGACGGGAGATGCCGGGCGCATGAGCACCGAGTCCGCGCTGACGACGCGGGTATCCAGAAAAGACTTGGCCGACGCCTTTGCCCAAAGCATGGGTGTGGAGGCGGCGGAGGAGTTCCTGAACCTGCGGATCCGCCAGGCCGCACTGCCGGTGCGGGACCAATACACGATCGAGGAACTGTTCAGGATCTCCGCCGTCCTGATCCGCGACGGCGGCCTGCCGAGCGTGATCGCGCAGCGGTACACCTACAGCTTCCTGCAGCGCCAGCGGGAGCAGGCCGAGCGGCGTGCCGAGCGTACGGAGCGCGAGTCGGAGGAGGTGCTCCGGTCGGTCAACGTCGGCATTCTGCTGGTCGATGCGGTGACGAGGGCCGTGCTGGACGTCAACGCGAAGGCGCTCGAGATCCTCGGCTATGGGCGCGAGCAGATCCTCGCCCTCGCGGATGTCACGGCGCTGGGCCCCGGCTCCCGCGAGGTGTGTCCGCTGCTCCGCATCGGCGACAGCATCGACAACCGGGAAACGGTGTTCCGGACGGGCGCCGGGCGGGAGGTTCCGGTTCTGATGTCGATCAAGGCGATCCGCTACCGGGACCGGACCTGCATGCTGGAGAGTTTCGTCGACATCACGGAGAGCAAGCGCGCGGCGGAGTTGTTGCAGCGGCAGGATGCGATCCTGCAGTCCGTCAGTTTCACCGCCGGCCGGTTGCTCAAGGCGGGCGACTGGACCGAGGCGGTCCCGGACGTGCTGGCGCACCTCGGGGCGTCGACGCGTGCGAGCCGCGTCTACGTGTTCGAGAATGAACTTGCCGGCGGGTTGCTGACGGTCGGGCGGCGCGACGAGTGGGTTGCCGCGGGCATCGAGCCCCGCTTCGGCAACCCGGGGCTGCGGCGGATCCCGTACACCGAGGCGTGGTTCAAGCGCTGGGCCGGCCTTCTCGGGCAGGGTCAGGCGGTGTGGGGCAACGTGTGCGACTTTCCCGTGGCGGAGCGCGCCGATCTCGAAGTGCGGCGCATCAACTCGGCCCTGGCCGTGCCGATCTTCGCCGGCAAGAGGTGGTGGGGGTTCCTCGGCATCGACGAGTGCCGGGTCGAACGGGAGTGGTCCGGGGCGGAGATCGACGCCTTGCGGGCGGCGGCCGACGCCATCGGTGCGGCGATCGAGCGGCAGCAGTCGCACGACAAGCTCAAGACCATCATGGCCCGGGCGCCGTTCGGCATCGCGATCGTCGGGAAGGACCGACGGATCCGCTGGGCCAACGAGACCGCGGCCCGCCTGGTCGGCGTTGCGGACCCCGTGAAGATGGTGGGGGCCCCGTGCCGGGCCTACCTGTGTGAGGAGAACCGGCACCGGTGCCCGGTGCTCGACATGGGGCAGGGGCTCAACCGTTCGGAGGGAATGCTCCGGCGGGCCGACGGCATGACGCTCCCGATCCTGAAGACCGTGGAGGAGATCGAGTTTGGGGGCGAGTACGTGCTCCTGGAGTCGTTCTTCGACATCACCGAGATCAAGCGTGCCGAGCGGGCGCTGGTGGAGGCGAAGGAGGCGGCGGAGAACGCCGCCCGGGCGAAGTCCGACTTCCTCGCGCGCATGAGCCACGAGATCCGCACGCCGATGAACGGGGTCATCGGCATGACCGGCCTGCTGCTGGATACGGATCTGTCCGAGGAGCAGCGGGACTACGCCGACACCGTGCGCAGCAGCGCGGAGTCGCTCCTGACCATCATCAACGACATCCTCGACTTCTCCAAGATTGAGGCCGGCAAGATGAGCCTCGAGGTTCTCGATTTCGAGCTGCGGTCGATGATGGAGGACATGAGCGACATCCTTGCCATGCAGGCGCAGCAGAAGGGTGTCGAGTATGTGTGCATGGTGGAGCCCGACGTCCCCCTGCGCGTGCTCGGCGACCCGGGCCGTCTTCGTCAGGTCCTGACGAATCTGGCGGGCAACGCGGTCAAGTTCACGGAACGGGGCGAGGTCGTCGTCCGCGTGTCGCTGTCGCACAGGTCCGACCGCGGCGTGTCACTGTCCTTCGCCGTCCGCGACACCGGTCCAGGCATCCCGGCGGACCGGATCGAGTCCCTGTTCCAGGAGTTCTCTCAGCTCGACGGATCGACCACGCGACGGTACGGCGGGACGGGCCTCGGCCTCGCCATCAGCCGGCGGCTTGTGGAGATCATGGGCGGCACGATCGGCGTCACCAGCCGGCCGGGCGAGGGCAGCACCTTCGCCTTCATCGCGCCGTTCGATCTGCCCGAATCGCAGGGCGGCGGCGCGGACCCGGTCGGTGACGCCCGCAGTCTTCAGGATCAACGGGTCCTGGTGGTGGACGACAATGCCACGAACTGCCAGTTGCTGGAGAGGATCCTCGATTCGTGGGGCTGTGCGCATGGTGTGACGCAGCATCCGGAGGCGACGCTCGGCATCCTGCGCGATGCCATCGGCGCGGGGATGCCGTATACAATGGCCATCGTTGACATGATGATGCCGGGGATGGACGGATTGGAACTGGGCCGGCGGATCCGCGCCGACCCGGTGCTCCGCGAGACGCTCCTTCTCGTCATGGCCTCCTCCGCCGACGGCCGAGGCGACGCGGCGGCGGTCCGGAACGCCGGATTCAGCGCGTGTCTGGTGAAGCCGCTCAAGCGGTCGCAACTCCACGACTGCCTCGTCTCGGTCCTCCATCGCAACGGGGCGCGCGGCGATATCGGGGCGGGTCGCAAGGAGACGTCCCATAGCCTGCCCGTGGAGCGGCGCCGTCATATCCGGGTGCTGGTGGCGGAGGACAACATCGTCAACCAGAAGGTCGCGCTGAAGCTCTTGGCGCGCCTGGGCTATCGCGCCGATGCCGTCGCGGACGGCCGCGAGGCGCTCATGGTGCTGAAGTCCGTGCCGTACGACCTCGTGCTGATGGATATCCATATGCCCGAGTTGGACGGCTACGAGACGACCCGGCGTATCCGCGGCGGCCGGGAAGGCGTACTGAATCCGCTTGTTCCGATCGTTGCGCTCACCGCCAACGCCTTGAAGGGCGACCGTGAGAAGTGTCTGAAGGCGGGGATGGACGACTACGTCGCCAAGCCCATCGACCCGCAGCACCTTGTCGATGCGATCGAACGGACGGTCCGCACGTCCGAACCCGCCTGCGTGTCTCCGGAGCCCTCCGCGCCGCACAGGGTCATTGTGCCGCCTCCGCCGTCGGCGTCGGTGGCGATCTTCGATGTGGACGATCTGCTGGAGCGCGTCGTCGGTGACCCCGAGGTCGCCAACGAGGTGGTGGACGAGTACCTCAAGGACGCCCCGGTGCAGATCGCGGCAATTCGCGTTGCGCTCAACGCCGGTTCCGCGGCCGATGTCCGTTTCCGTGCCCATTCGCTCAAGGGCGCATCGGCGAGCGTCGGCGCGGGCCGGCTTCGCGAATCGGCCCTGGCGATGGAGCGTGCCGCCTCCGAGGGCGACCTCGCCCGCGCGGCCGCACAACTCCCCGCAGTCGACATCGCATGGAACGCATTCATGGATGCGGTGCGTGCGTGGCGCGGACCTTCCTGACACGACTCTTCTGGTTAGCCAACCATTGGACCTATTAGTCTAGTCGCTTGACTAAGTCATTTCATTTGGGGATATTCTGCATCGGAAGGCGGTGCTGGCATGATTGTGCAGGAGAACATCCACGGGGCGAAGACGCACTTCTCCCGGCTGATCGAGCGGGCTCTGATGGGCGATGAGGTGATCATCGCGAAGGCCGGCAAGCCCGTGGTCAGGCTCGTACCGGTGGCGCGGGAGACGGCCCGGGTTCCCGGGGGTGCGAAGGGGTTGGTCGAGCACATGGCCGATGACTTCGATGCCCCGCTGGAAGACTTCGCGGAGCACATGCAGTGAAGTGCCTCGTCGACAGTCACGCTCTGCTTTGGTTCCTCACGGACGACCCCCGACTCGGCACCCGGGCTCGCAATGGGATGTCCGACCCGGCCAACGAGTTGTGGTTCAGCGTGGTCTCCCATTGGGAGATCTGTATCAAGATCTCGCTCGGCAAGCTTCGTCTCCGCGACGGATGGGAGAGCGAGATGGACGGATGGATGGTGCAGAGCGGGATCCGCTGGCTGGGCCTGAAGCCCGAGCACTCGGCGAAGGTGGTGCGGTTGCCGTTCCATCACCGCGATCCGTTCGACCGGATCCTTGTCGCTCAGGCGCAGGTCGAGGACATGACGATCCTCTCGGGCGATGCCCAGATCGCCACCTACTCTGTGCCGGTCATCTGGTGACCTCCTGTTCGCCGCCGGGCTTGAAGGTGGTCGAAATTCGGGCATAATGGAAAGACTGCAACCATGCCGTCCGGCAGCCGACACGGGTTCACTTCGGGACCCTTGGCGGGCGGACCGGACGGGCATGTAAACGGTCGGGAGCGAACGATATGGACACTTTGAATCGGATGGCGGGCTATGCGGGGCCGGAGGGGCCGGTGGTGCTCATGATCATGGACGGCGTGGGCATCGGCAAGTTTGAGGACGGCGACATGGTGCGCGCCGCGCACAAGCCGCACCTCGACTGGCTGGCGGCGAACGCCATTACCAGCAGTCTGAAGGCCCACGGAACCGCCGTCGGCATGCCGAGCGACGAGGACATGGGTAACAGCGAGGTCGGCCACAACGCGATCGGCTGCGGGCGCGTCTTCGCGCAGGGTGCGAGGCTGGTGAGCGAGGCGATCGCGTCGCGCGCCCTCTTCGCCGGCCAGTCATGGCGCGAGATCGTCGGCAACGTCACGGCGAAGTCGTCGCAACTGCACTTCATCGGACTCTTCTCGGATGGCAATGTCCATAGCCACATCGACCACCTCGAGGCGATGCTGACCGAGGCCAAGGCGGAGGGCGTCAAGCGGGCGAGGGTCCACATCCTGCTCGATGGCCGCGACGTTCCGCCGACGAGCGCGCTGACCTACGTCGAGCGCTTCGAGGCGTTCCTGAAGGCGATCAACGCGGATGGCACCGTCGACTACGCGATTGCGTCCGGCGGCGGCCGCATGAAGGTTACGATGGACCGGTACGAGGCCGACTGGCGGATGGTGGACACGGGGTGGAAGACCCACGTGAAGGGCCAGGGCGAGGGTTTCGCGAGCACCCGCGAGGCGATTGAGGCCCTGCGTGCGAAGACGCCGGGCATTCTCGACCAGGACCTGCCCGCGTTCGTGATCCATCGCGGCGGCAAGGCCCTGGGGCCCGTCGTCGACGGCGACAGCGTCGTCTTCTTCAACTTCCGCGGCGACCGCTCGATCGAGATCACGCGCGCCTTCGAGGAGGCGACCTTCACGAAGTTTGACCGCGGGCCGCTGCCGGATGTTGTCTTCGCCGGCATGATGCAATACGACGGCGACCTGTTGCTGCCCAAGCGCTATCTCGTCGTGCCTCCCGCGATCGACCGTACGATGGCCGAGTTCCTCGCCGCGTCGGGCGTGCGCCAGCTCGCGTGCAGCGAGACGCAGAAGTTCGGGCATGTGACCTATTTCTTCAACGGCAACCGGTCGGGCAAGTTCAACGCCGATCTCGAGGACTACGTCGAGGTGCCATCGGACCGCGTCCCGTTCGAGGAGCGGCCGTGGATGAAGGCGGCCGAGATTACCGACGTCATCCTGCAGGCGGTCCGCGAGAACCGGCACAAGTTCATCCGTCTCAACTATCCCAACGGCGACATGGTCGGCCACACGGGCAACTTCCAGGCGGTGCGCATCGCCGTCGAGGCGGTGGACCTCAGCCTCGGCCGCGTCATGGATGCGGTGAAGGCGGCGAAGGGAATCCTCGTGGTGTCCGCGGATCACGGCAATGCGGACGACATGGCCGAGCGGGACAAGAAGACCGGCAAGGCGGCGATCGACCCGGCGACCGGCCGGCCGAAGCCCAAGACCGCGCACTCGCTGAACCCCGTTCCGGTCTACGTGTACGACCCGACAGGTGTCGCGAAGGCGCGGCTGTCCGCGGCAGAGGACCTCGGCATCAGCAGCCTCGCGGCGACGTGCCTGCGCCTGATGGGATACGAGCCGCCCGCCGAATACACGCCGAGCGTGGTCGATGTGGGATGAGATGACGGCGCAGCGGATGGCGGAATGGATGGATGATTGGATGAATGGATGAGTGGATGGGATTGGGGGCGGGGTTTCGCCTCGCATTCGTCCAATCCTCCTGCCATCCGCGTTTTTATTGGGAGGAAGCCATGAGCGCATGGATCCGTGGGTGGACGGCGGTGGTGCTTGCATCGACAACGGTCGCTGTGTGCGCGCAGGCGCCCGAGGCCGGCTGGCAGACGGATGTAGACACGGCACGCGTGGCGAATACAGCGCTCGACATCCGGGAGGCGGGACTGTTTCGCCTGGCCGATGGAAGCCTCGTGTTCAAGGTCCGCTGTGCTGCCGTTCCGGCGCCGGAGAGCCTGCGACTGCTGTTCGATGTCGACGATCCGACCAATGGTCTTGCCGGCTCCGGGGCGGATCTTATGATCGAGGGCGACATCCTCTTCCGCTATCCCCGCTTCGCCAAGGGGTGGGAATGGAACGAGGTTTCCGGCGTGGCATCCGTCGCCTCCGAGTTCGGCACGCGGAGCCTGTTGCTGCCTGCCGCCGTCATGGCACCACGATTGCGCTGGGCGGTGGAGACGCTGGATCGTGAATGGAAGACGGTCGACCGTCTTCCGGCCCAGGGTATGGTCGAGGCCCGGCTGGAGCGGCTGCCCGAGATGTCGCCCTCGGCCGGCCCTCCGCCGGCCGCCGGCCTTTCGATCACGGCGGCCCCGCCGCTCGTAGCGCGGTTCCCGGCACTGTCGCAGGGGGCGTGGGCGGAGGATGCGTCCGCGAAGACCTTGAGTTTCCCGCTGTACGGCGGCGCGTCGGCGCCGGTGCGGTTTGAACTCCGCCCGGTCGGTGCGGCCGCCGAGGCCATGACTCCGGTCGTCGCGTGGCGCGATGGCGAGCGGGTAAAGTGGAGCGGAACCAATGCGGGTGCCGCGTGGACGCTGCTGGCCGTGCCCGGGGCGGCGGGGGATCTCTGGGTGGCGGTCGAGTTCCACGGCGGGCGCGAGACGGCCTTCGACTTCGCGGCGTCGGTCGGTCTGCCGGCATGGACATGGACGGTGGTGGACGGAACACGCGCGGCGCGCCCGCTCGACGCCCAGGCATGGCGGGATGCCGGACTTGGTGCCACGACGTCGGTCGGCGAGGCCCGCAGCCAGGCCCTCTGGCCCTTTGCGGTCGCCGCATCGCCTTCGGGGACCGTGGCGCTGGCGGCCGATCCCGACGAACCCCGGCCGTACTTCTTCGAGGGGGCCGCGCAGCCACCGGCGCTGACGATCGTGCATCCGATGGCCGTGACGCCGATGACGACCCGCGCCCCCGGACGAGCCTGCGTCGCCTTCCTGATCCGCGGGTCGGGTCCGTCCCCGGATCCGCACCGGTCGGTCACGGCATGGTGGCACGGCCTGCTGCCGGCCGGCGCGACGCCGACGGTGCCTATGCAGTGGATGGATGCAGGAACCGATGCCTCCGTCGCGCGCAGTCTTGTCGGTGGGCCCGTGGCGGTCGAGGCGATGCGGTCGGGCGAGTCCGGCGCCGTCGCCGAGGCTTGGAGGTTCGTCCGTCTGCGCCCGTGGTGGTGCGAAATGCCCGTGCCCCGCGGCGTGAAGGCCGACGGGGCGGAGGCACTCCGGATGCTGCGGTTCCACGCCGCCGCGGGCGGACCGCTGGCTTGGTACGCCCAATCGGCCATCCTCGGTGCTTCGCGCGAGGCCGGCGACTCCATCTCCGTGAGGACGGCGTCCGGCCCGGGCGGGACGGTGCTCCGTGTGGCGGTCTCGACGGATCCCCATTTCCTCACGACGCCCGGCGCGCCGTGGAATCGCTCGATGCTCGAATGGGCCTACGCGACCCAGTATCACGACTCGCCCGGCGTTGCCGCCTATCTCTTTGACGGCTTCGACGGGCTCGGCGGGCTCGACTACAACCGTGCGACGCTGGCCGCGACGGACCGTGCCGCCGCCCACGCCGCCGGGTCGAAGGCGCCGGGCGTCCCGCGCGCGCTGGATGCGATCGAGTTTCTCGACGCCTTCCGTCGCGCCGTCGGCCCCGGGCGGCAGGCGATCGCGCTGGCGGATCCCTTCGAGGACCACGCACTCTTTGCACCGTTCGCAGATGTAACGGTGTTTACCGATACGGTCCGCCCGGCCGACGGCGGTGCCCGCGCCTTCCGCAACCGCAGGCTGGCGGGTGCGCGGCCCTGCGTGCGCGTCCTCTCCGGCGACTTCGAATGGATGGATCCCGCCACCCTTCGCGGGGCGCTCCTGGATTCCCTCTTTCTGGGCATGATCCCGTCGCCCGGCCGTGATGCGGCGGGACGTGAGTACTGGTCGCAGCCCGCGTGGGCGTCGCGCGACGCGGCCGGATTGCGGACTCTGGTTCCGCTTGCGCGCCGGCTTGCGGCGGCAGGGTGGCGTGTCGAGGGCACGGCCTTCACGGAGAGCGACGGCATCGAGGTCGAGTCGTTCGGCTCGGACGATCTGCGCATCGCGACCGTTCGCAATGGCGGCCGAGCGTCCCGCGAGGTCGATGTGGCATGGCGCGAGACGGGTGTTCCCGTGCATGTGGTCCAGCCACTGACTGCGGCCTGCGAGTACCTGGAGCCCGTGGACGGCGTGGTGCGCTCCCGCCTGCGACTGGCGCCCGGCGAGGTGACGGTGCTCGATCTCGTCCCGGCTTCCGCGGTCGACGCGGAACTAGCCTATCTGGATGGCTGGAATTCCGCGGCGGGGGAGGGGGAGGCCGCGGCGGCCAATCTGCGTGCTCTGCGCAAGGAGATGGAGGCCGGGGTCGGCACGTGGATCTCCTGCGCCTCGCCGCTGATCCGCGGAAGCCGCAACACGGTGGCGGTCCGTATTCTGAACCGCGGCGCCTCGCCGCTCGTCGTCGCCGAGGCGCGTTTGACGGGCGCCGGCGGGGCGTCGGCCATGCTGGCCGAGCCGCGCATCCTCGGTGCCGGCGAGGCGGCGGGCTTCACGGGCGAACTGACGGACGATCTGCCGGGCGCCACGCACTGGGTCACGCTGACCTGGCGTCTGCAGCGCGGGGACAGAGAATGGGTGTCGTCGCGGCGGATCCGTGCGGCGTTCGTTCCGCCGGTTGAGGTTACGCCTGCGCGCGCCGAAATCGCGCCGGCCGGCACGGTCGCAGAGATCGAGATCGGGCTGCGCAACCATTCCCGCCAGCGCCAGGTGATCGGGATCGAATGGGACGGCGATTTCCCCGGCGACCGATTGGATACGGTGCTGGAGCCGGAGGAGACGAAGTCGATGACGTTGCCTGTGGCCGGTGCGTCCGGCCGCAGCGGGCGGGTCGAGGTGCGCGCCTCATCCGGCGGGCGCGAACTCCACCGCAGCGATGTCCGCATCCGGTTCCCGGAGGCCCCCTGACGGACCCGGCATGATCCACCTGACCGAGAAGATGTTACTGGAGTGGGCCGGCCAGAAGAAATATCTGGAAGCCCGGCAGTTGCTTGAAAGGGAATCGGTTAGCGATATCGAGATCGCGCCGCCGCTGGTCCGCGGCACGCTCAACAATGGTGCCCGGTCGCTACGCACCGGTTTCCGCGTGGTCAGCCCGACGTGCGTGGAGAGCCTGTGCCCCTGTTACGACAACCGCGAGCGCGGCATCATCTGCTCGCACGTCGTGGCGCTGGCCATCGAACTCCGGCGCCGCTCGGCCGATCCGCACGAGGTGGAGCGTCGCGAAGCCGAGCGTCGGCGTGCCGAGCGCATGGCGACGATTCCGGAGGGCGCCTATCTCCGGCGCGCGAAGGGCGGAAACGGGGGCGGGGTGTTGGCTCGGATCGAGGCCGTGCTTCCAGCCGACTGGCCCGCCGCGTGGGCCGCGGGACGCGTTCAGGTTGAGTGCTATGCCGCGGCGAACGGCCGGCGGGTATCGCTCGACCAAGTGCCGCGCGATCTGGCGCTGGCGCTGTCCGCGAAGGATGAGGCACTGCTGTTCGTGCTGGAGGATATCGGGGGAGGTCCGCGCGGCCGGTTGGAACTCGGGCGTGCCGACTTCCTGAACCTGCTGGAGATCTGCGTCGGCCGGCCGATGCCGGTCGCCGGCGGCGTTCCGCCGCTGACCGTGCATGCGGAGCCGCGCCTGGAGTCTCGCATCCGGCTCGTGCTGGATCCCCAGACGGGCGAGATCGACATGACCCTCCACTCCGCGGTGCCCGAACCGGCCGGAGCGGACGCCACGGTGCACCTCGTCCACCGCCACAAGGGCTGGGCAGGCACCACGACCGGTCTCTGGCGGCTTGGAAAGATCCTGCCCGAGCCGCTGCACGGTGCCTACGCCCACGGGATCCGCATCCCGCGCCTCGCCGTGCCGCGGTTTCTCAACGGCGAATGGCCCGCGCTAGCGCAGTGGCTTCCGATCGAGACCACGATCTCCCCCGAGCTTTTCACGATCGAGCCCGCGACGCCCGGGTTCCGGTTGGTCGGTCGCGGCAGCCTTGCCTCGCTGACGGCGACGCTCTATGCGGAATACGACGGCACCTCGCTCATCGCCGGCAAGGCCGATCCGGCGGGGCAATTCGCGATTCCCGATCCGGCCGACATCCTCCGCTACCTCGTCCGC
This sequence comes from uncultured Verrucomicrobiota bacterium, assembly GCA_964423465.1. GTDB lineage: Bacteria > Verrucomicrobiota > Kiritimatiellia > PWTM01 > PWTM01 > VGWF01. The sequence goes on from CAYRFK010000005.1 coordinate 54,243, forward strand.
AATCCCGGCGCCGAGACCGATGCGCTGCGACTCCTGTCCGGCCTCGGACTCGGCGGCGATCCCGGCGACCGCCTCGCTCCGCTGATGGGAGAGCGTTCGGTGCTGAACTTTCTCGGACGCCACCTTCCCGCGCTGAAGCGACGGGGCTGGAAGGTCGAAATTCAGGGACGCGCAGGTGGATTTCTTGAGCAGTCGTCCTGGGCCACGCCGGTCGTCAGGATCACGCCGACCGAGGGTGGCCGCTGGTTCGAGGTCGAATTCCACTTTGAGGACACGACCGGAATCAGCCTGTCGCCCTCGGACATCCGCCGCGCGCTGCTCAAGGGCGAATCGTTCGTCGATTGCGGTGGCCGCCCCGTGCTGTTCGACGCCAGCGCCGTCGAGTCGATGCAGGAGGTGTTCGAGGATTGCGCGTCGACCGACGGCACCAAGCCCGGGTCGTTCCGGCTCGCCGGGGTCTACGCTTCGTACGTGCGCGAGTCCCTCCATGCGCTCGACGGCGTGGATATTGAGGCCGATGCGTCATGGCGCGCCGCCGTCGAGAAGCAGTCAGGCCGGGTCGGCGATGCTCCGGTCACGATCGACGAGCCGCTGCATTCGTTTCTTCGCCCCTACCAGCGCGAGGGCATCGGCTGGCTGCGCTCGCTCGAGCAGTGCGGCTTCGCCGGGATTCTGGCCGACGAGATGGGCCTGGGCAAGACGGTGCAGACGCTGGCGTGGCTGCGGATGGAGCGGCTCAATCCCGAGGCCAGGGGCCGCCCGGTGCTCATCGTCTGTCCCACCAGCCTCATCGACAACTGGGCCGAGGAGGCTGCTCGCTTCACACCGACGCTGCGCGTGCAGCGGATCTCCGGGCTGGACCGGCACGAGCGGTGGGAAACGGTGGGGCAGGCCGATCTGCTGATCACATCCTACGCGCTGCTGCGCCGCGATCTCGACCGCCACCTGCAGCACCAGTTCGCCGTCGTAGTCCTTGACGAGGCGCAGCACATCAAGAATCGCGCCACGCGCAACGCGATTGCCGCCAAGCAACTCAAGGCCTTCCACAAGCTCGTCCTCACCGGAACGCCGATGGAGAACAGCGTCGCGGACCTGTGGTCCATCATGGACTTCCTGATGCCCGGCTACCTTGGCACCGGCGACGGCTTCCGCCGGCGGTACGAGCTGCCCATCGCGCAGGACGCGGAGGCCGGCGAGGCCGCGCTCGTCCGGCTGCGGCGCAAGCTGCGGCCCTTCCTGATGCGACGAATGAAGCGGGACGTCGCGCGCGAGTTGCCGCCGAAGATCGAGCGCATCGCTCACTGCACCCTCACCGGGGACCAGCAGCGCGTCTACAAGGAACTGCTCGATTCGTCACGCCGACGCATCGCCGACATGGTTGCCGAACGCGGGTTCGACCGGTCGCGCATGGAGATCCTGCGCACCCTCCTGCGCTTGCGGCAGGTCTGCTGCCATCTGGACCTGCTCCGTCTGGAGGGGCTCAAGAGCGAGTTCCCATCGGCCAAGATGGACCTGCTCTTCGAACTGCTCGACGAGGCGCTGGACGGCGGACATCGCGTCTTGCTGTTCAGTCAGTTCGTGTCGATGCTCACGATCCTTCGCACGGAGATGGCGCGTCGGCAGTGGCGCTACTGCTACCTCGACGGCGCTACACAGGATCGCCTCTCGGTCGTCAAGCAGTTCAACGGCGATCGCGGCATCCCCGTGTTCCTGATCAGCCTGAAGGCCGGCGGCACGGGCCTCAACCTCGTCGGCGCCGACATGGTCGTGCACTACGACCCGTGGTGGAACCCTGCCGTCGAGAACCAAGCCACCGACCGTGCCTACCGCATCGGGCAGAAGCGCACGGTCTACAGTGTGAAGCTCATCGCTCGCGACACCGTCGAGGAACGCGTCGTCGCCATGCAGCGCCGCAAACAGCAACTCATCGACGCCGCCGTCGAAGCCGGCGGCGCTTCGATCCATCGCATGTCTTGGGAGGATGTGAAGGAAATTCTGGAGATGTAGGAGCAAGTGGTCCTGCTTTCTCTATCCCCGCGTCGCGCCTGACAGGGACCGCCTGACAGGGACAGAGAACATATTGGGGTGGGGACGGGAGCGGGAGAGGGGACGGGAGAGGGGACAGAGAACGCGTTGCAAGAATCTTTGGAATTCGCACGCGCCGGCTTCTTCTTGGGGATGGCGGGAGA
>CAYRFK010000006.1:0-49612 GCA_964423465.1 uncultured Verrucomicrobiota bacterium
TGGAACCATGATCTGGCACTTCTGCCACATCATGGCCGGCGCGCGGATCGGCGAGCGCTGCGTGTTCGGGCAGAACGTAAACGTCGATGGCGGGGTCGTCATCGGCAACAACGTGAAGGTTCAGAACAACGTGTCCATATATACGGGCACCCGGATCGAGGACGACGTGTTTCTGGGGCCCTCGTGCGTCCTGACGAACGTCACCAATCCGCGCAGCCAGGTGAACCGTCACAGCCTCTACGAGCCGACGCTCATCCGGCGCGGCGCCACGGTCGGCGCCAACGCGACGATCGTCTGCGGCGTCACGCTCGGCCGCTACTGTTTCATTGCCGCCGGCAGCGTGGTGACGAAGGATGTCCCCGACTACGCCTTGGTGATGGGAAACCCTGCGCGGCAGAAAGGCTGGATGAGCCGCCACGGGCATGTGCTGCGGAATCCGGGTGCAGACGGCGCGATGACGTGTCCGGAAAGCGGCCTGCGCTATCGCGAGGTCGAATCGGGCGTCGTGCGGTGCCTGGATCTCGACGAGGACGCCCCTTTGCCGGAGGCGCTGATGAAGGGCGGCCAGGGCTACCGGCAGCTTAAGCAGGAGAGGGCATGACGGTCGGCGCACGGAGCCGGTGGCCTGCATGACGTCGCGAACGCACAAGGTGTTCGCGCTTTCGTTGGGTCAGGCGATTGCGGCCATGGTGGCGTTGGGGACCGGCATGGTCTTGTCGCGCGAGCTTTCGCAGGCGGACCTTGCGACCTACCGGCAGACCTTTCTCGCCTATGATGTGGCCGGCCCGCTCCTGTCGCTCGGCCTGACGACAGCGCTCTACTACTTTCTGCCGGGCGAGACTCGCCGGGGGCGCGGCGTGATCGTAGACGCGCTTGTGATGATGGCCGTGGTGGGGCTGCTCTACGGCCTGTTCATCCTGCTCGGTGGCAACCGCCTGCTCGCCACGCGCTTCACCAATCCTGCGATCGCCGAGACCCTTCGATATCTGGTGCCCTATCCGATGGTGATGATGCCCGCCGCGCTCCTGCCGGCGGTCATGGTCGCGCGGGACCGGACGGTGCAGTTGGGTGCGTACAACATAGCGAACGGCCTGGTGCTCGGCGCGGGGATCATTGCCGTATGCCTCCTGGTAAAGTCGCCTGGGGCCGTGGTGGCGATTCGAGTGTCAATCGCGATCGTGGCCGGGCTGGTGGCGGTGGCCATGATGCTGCGCGCGGCACCGCGGGACGATGCGCGGCCGGACTGGTCCAACATGAAGGCGATGGTCCGCTACGGTCTGCCGCTGGCCCTTGCCTCGATGCTGGGCAGCCTGTGTCTGCAGGTGGACAAGCTCGTCGTTTCTTCGTTGTGCAGCCCTTCGGAGTTTGCCGTGTACTCCAACGGGGCTGTCGAGGTTCCGATGATCGGCATGATCACCGGCGCGATTGCGACGGTCGTCCTCGTCGACATGGCCGCCTCGTGCAAGGCTGGCCGGACCGACGAAGCCCTCGCGCTATTTCATACCGCCGCAGTGCGGAGTGCGTGGATGCTGTTTCCCGTCGCGATGTTCCTGATGGTCCATGCCGACGATCTCATCATTGTGCTCTTTTCGGCCAAGTACGCCGGGAGCGCGGAGCCGTTTCGTGTGCTTCTCGGTCTGCTTCCGGGCCGGATCGTGCTGTACGGGTCGGCGCTGATGGCGCTGGGGATGTCCAGGGTCGTCCTCTACCGGAGCGTCGGCGATCTGGCGGTCAATGCGGTCCTCTGTTGGGTGCTGGTCCGACACTGGGGCATGATCGGCGGGGCATGGGCCACACTGCTGATGTTCTTCGGATGGTGCGTGCCCTTCAACCTCGTGGCCATCGGCCGCGGATTCGGATGCGGCTGGCGGAGGGTTCTCCCTCTCCGTCGTCTCGCCGCGCCGGCGGGGGCCGCGATGCTTGCCGGAGGCGCCGCTTGGGGGCTGGCCCGGACCACGCATTCGCTCGGCCATTTGCTCGCGCTCGGGGCGGGCGCCGCGGTCTTCGGAGTCGTCTATGCCGTGGTCGTGTGGGGCCTGTCCGGCGAGTTGCGAATGCTGGTACGGACGCGATGGATACAGTTCGCCGGACGCCCAGGCTGACGGCACGACAGGGGGAGGGGGGTGGGCATGCAACTTGAGCAACGCTACTACGAGAACCCGGAATTATGGGCGGATGAGCGTTACGGGGCCGCCGACAGGGAGCGGGTGGCTGCCGCCGCCGAGCGCATCCCCCCGGGGACCCGATCCCTTCTCGACGTGGGGTGCGGCAACGGCCTGTTCCTGAACTTTCTGCAGAAGGCGGTCGCGGCGGGGACGTTCGACCGTCTCTGCGGAATGGATCGCAGCCATGCGGCACTGGATGGCGTCGGGGTGGAGAAATGCGCGGCCGACATCACGAACCTGCCGTTCGCCGATGCGGAATTCGACGTCGTCACCTGCATGGAAGTCATTGAGCATCTGCCGTACGACTCGCTGGTTCGCGCCCTCGGGGAACTGGCGAGGGTTGCGCGGCGGAGTGTCATGATCACCGTGCCCTACCGCGAGGATCTGGAGTCCGCTCACGTAGAGTGTCCGGCCTGCCGATGCAGATTTCACCGCTACTATCACATGCGGGCCTTTGACGAGCGGGCGATCGCAGGATTGATGGATGCGCAGGGGTGTTCCTGTCGCGAGGTTTTCCACCTTCGTCGGGAGAAGCGCATGCCGCCGCTCTTGCTGCGCGGCATTTCGGCGCTGGCGACGCTGCGCCGCCGTGCGCTCGGTCTCGACGTTCCGCCTCTTGCGGCGGGATGCATCTGTCCGCTCTGCGGATGGCAGGGTGCCACGGCGTCGTCGGGGCCGGCGGTTCCCGATGTGTCGGGCCGGGCTCCGCCGCGGAGGCGCCGGGCCATGCGATGGCTGAATATGTCCCGCTCGTGGCACTGGATCGGCGGGCTTTACGATGTGAAGAGGGGAGAGGAGCTTCCGCCATGCGTTTTGTGACGATCGTCGGGGCGCGACCTCAGTTCATCAAGGCGGCGCCGCTGGGCGAGGAACTGCGTCATCGCCACGACGTGGTGCTGGTCCACACCGGGCAGCACTACGACGAGAACATGTCGGAGGTCTTCTTCAGGGAACTCGGCATCCCCGCGCCGGACCGCAATCTGGGCGTCGGTTCCGGGCCGCAGGGCGCGCAGACGGGTGCGATGATGGAACGCATCGAGCAGTGCCTCGCGGAGGTCCGCCCCGATGCGATGATCGTTTTCGGCGACACGAACTCGACCATGGCCGGCGCGCTGGCCGCCGTGAAGATGGGTGTCCCGGTCGCCCACGTCGAAGCGGGTCTTCGCAGCTTCAACCGCTCGATGCCCGAGGAGATCAACCGCGTTGTCACCGATCATGTCTCGACCTGGCTGCTCGTGCCGTCGCAGAACTCCGCGCGACAGCTGGCCTCGGAGGGCATCATGCGCGGTGTCCACGAGGTCGGGGACATCATGGCCGACACGGTGCGCAAGTTCGCGCCGAGGGCTGCGCGTCAGTCGGCTGTGCTGGAGCGGATGGGTCTGCGGCCGGGCGGCTATGGCGCGGCGACCGTGCACCGGGCGGCGAATACGGATGACGCAGCGCGGCTGGCCGGCATCTTGGAGGGGCTGGGCGCCGTGGGGATGACTGTGGTCCTTCCGCTGCATCCCCGCACGCGGGAGGCAATCCGCCGCCACGGGCTGCAGGCGGTCCTCGACCGGCAGTCCGGCAGGGTCCGTATCACGGAACCGCTCGGTTATCTTGACATGCTTCAGCTGCAGCAGAACGCCGCCGTTGTGCTTACGGATTCGGGGGGCATTCAGAAGGAAGCCTATTACCTGGGCGTGCCGTGTGTGACGATGCGGGACGAAACAGAGTGGACGGAGACCGTGGTCTCCGGCTGGAATCGCCTGGCCGGGACGGATCCGGCGGCGATCTGCGCGGCCGTCAACGAAGTGTCCTGCCGCCGCGGGACCCCGCGCCCCGATCTGTATGGTGACGGGCACGCGGCGCGTCGTATCGTGGAGATCCTCGAGTCATGACGGGGGGCGTATCCATCGGATCCGAGATGCGCGGCAGGGTGCTGTTTCTCTCGCGCGCGTTTCCGCCCGCTCCCTGGGTGGCCGCAGTGCGCACGGGGAACATGGCGCTTTTCCTCCAGAAGGCCGGCTGGCAGGTGGATGTGGTCACCCTCGATGCGTCGCTTCTATCGGAAAGCAGCCACGCTGGCGAGCTTGCCCGTGTGCAGTCGGCGGGGGTTCGCATCCGTCCCACGGGATACCGCTGGGCCCTGTTCTCCGGTGCCGTCCGGTCACCGGGCGGCGCCGCGCGGCGGTTGGCTGCTCGTGTGGCGCAGGCGCTGGTGCAAAGGCTGGAGATCGACGACGGCTTCGGATGGATCCGGCCGGCCATGGAAGCATGCCGTGATCTCCGCCCGGGCGACGTGAGCGTGGTGATGGCAAGCGGTTCGCCGTTCTTTTCGTTTGGCATTGCCCGCCGTCTGGCTGCGCGGCTGCGGTGCCCGTATGTGCTCGACTACCGCGATCTCTGGAATCTGTCGCCCCACCACAAGCCCTGCTCTCTGCAGCGGCCCCTCGAGCGGCGCTGGGCCAGGGATGCGGCCCGCCTGATCTTCGTGTCCCGCGGATGCCTCGAGCCGATGGCGCGCTGGCTCGGCATGCCCGGGCGGATGTGCGTGGTCAGCAACGGCTACGACGCCGACGAATTCGCGGGCATCGATGCACCGCGCGCCGAGCGGCCCGTCGTGGTGTACGCGGGCCGCTTCTACCCCCCCCTGCGGGTGCTGACCCCGGTGCTCGCGGCCATGCAAAGGCTGCGTCCCGGCAGCCTGTGTCCGGACTTGCACTACTATGGGCCGCACGGGGCTATGGTGGAGGGTGAGGCAGGACGTTTCGGCGTCACAGAGCGCGTGCGTGTGTTTGGCCAGGTTTCTCGAAGGGATGTCCTCGTGGCCATCCGGAGGGCATGGGCCGCCGTGGTGATTACGACGATCGAGGCGGAGGGCTCGGTTGCCGACCAGGGCATTGTGACGGCGAAGGTCTTCGAGCCGATTGGGTTGAGGACGCCGGTGCTGCTCATCGCCCCCCGTCACAGCGATGCGCGGGTCATCGTCGAGCAGGCGGACGCGGGCCGGTCCTACACCGGCGATGATACTGAAGGCATCGCGGGCTTCCTGACCCGTATCGCCTCCGGCACGGAGCGATTCGGGTTCGCGGGTGCGGATCGGTTTGCTTGGCAGGATATCGGGTGCGGACTGTCCGATATCCTCGGCGAGGTCGTTCTGGAGGACCGGACGGCGCGCCAGGCCCGGGCGACCGCCATCCGCGTCAGGGGAGGAGATGCCACGTGAATCGCGCCGATATTGTGGTGGGCGGCGACCTGTGCCCGTTCGGCGGGGTCGCGGGTCCGCTGGCCGAGGGCGATGTCGAGGCGGTCTTTCACGATCTCCTCCCGGTCTTGCGGGATGCCACGTTTGCGCTGGTAAATCTGGAGTGCCCGCTCACCGACGTGGCCACCCCGATCGCCAAGGCCGGGCCCGTCTATGCCGCCGATCCGCATTGCGCCCCGGGCCTGCGGCATGCCGGGATCCGCGCAGTCAATCTGGCGAACAACCACATCATGGACCACGGCGCGGACGGGTTGCGGAGGACGATTCGGGCTTGTGCGGCGGCCGGCATCGAGGTCGTCGGTGCCGGGCGGAATCTGGCCGAAGCGAGCCGTCTGCTCGTGCGGGACATCGACGGACTTCGCGTGGCGTTCCTCGGCATGGCCGAGCGGGAGTTCTCCATCGCCGGCACCGACGCATGGGGTGCGCAGCCGCTCGATCTTATCGACTTTCTCCGTATTCTCCGTGACTCGCGCGACACTTTCGACCGGCTCGTCGTTCTGCTGCACGGCGGTGCGGAGCTTTATCCACTTGCCAGCCCCGGCCTGCAACGAACGTGCCGGTTCCTGGTGGATCAGGGCGCCCACGCCGTGATCTGCCAGCATTCCCATTGCGCGGGCGCCTGGGAGTCCTATCGCGGCGCTCCGATTGTCTACGGGCAAGGCAATCTGTTACACGATCTGGCCGGGGTGCCGGACATGTGGTATTCGGGCTATCTCGTGCGCCTTTCTGCATCCGAGGGCGCTCCCGGCCTGTCGATGGAACTGGTTCCGTATGAGGGATCGCGTCAGGACGGTAGTGTCCGGCGCATGGCCCCGGCCGCAGGAGAACTCTTCCTGGCAGGACTTCGCCGATTGGGGGAGAAGCTTGCCGACCCGGTCGAGCTTGAACATCAATGGCTGCAATTCTGCAGGGAGCAACGAGCGTCCTACTTCAGCCACCTCCGCGGCCATGGCCGATGGATGCGACGGATCAACCGCTACATTGAAACGAGCCGCTTCGTCTTCTCCCGAGATGATCTCCTCGCTCTGCTGGACCTGTTCCGGAGCGACACGCATCGCGAGGCACTGGAAGCGATCCTGAATGACGAGTCCGGTCGCGGTCGGCGAGCGACACATCCCCGGTCGCCCCGATGACAACGGTTAACTTCACGCGTCCCGGTCCGCGATGGCATCGCGCGGCCGGTGGCGCCGGGGTGAACTCCGCGATTCGGTCGGAGACAACCGGTGCGACACAGGGTGACGCGCGCTCGGCGCTGGTTCTGAAGGTTGTCATCGTGGCGACGGCGGCGATGTCCTCGATGGCCAGTTCGATCTCGCCGGAGTTTGCGACCCGCGCTCTGAAGATGCTCGGCGCCGTCCTGATCGGCTGTCTTGTCTGGCACTTGCGACGCCGCCCGACCATGCTTGCGGAAGTGCGGTTCTACTTTGCCTTCGTCGTGTGGGCGTTTCTCAGCGGGCTTGTCGTCTCAGTGGACTTATCGTTGACGTTCCGGGCTGCATGGACGGCGACGCAGATGGGGATCCTGTTGTGGGCCGCTACCGTCGCACACCGGGCGAAACCCGATCTCACGGTGATCATGGCCGGAGTTTGGGCAATCGGGATGTTGCACTCGGGTCTCGCGGTCATGGGACAGGCGGTCGATTCAATCTCCAAAGAGACCGGCGGCCGAATGATTGTCATGGGACAGAACCCCAATTCAACGGGACAAATGCTGCTCTTTGCCGGATTCGCAGCCCTGTATCTGGCCGATCGGTTTTCGTCGTGGCTTGTTAAGATTCCGATGTTCGGCAGCCTCCCGGTGCTCTTCGGACTGCTCCTGTTCACGGGATCACGGAAGATGCTCCTCGGAGCGGTGCTCGTCGGAGGACTCTGGGTTGCCGCGAGCCTCATGAGACCTGCGAGAAACCTGCGCGGATTTCTGGGAAAGATCCTCGTGGTCGCGTGCATGGTGACATCGGCGGGAGTCGTCGGGCTATGGTGGGAGGACTCGCCCGTGGCGCAGCGGTACGAAGAGAGGCATCGCTCGGTGGACGAGAGGATGTCGCTCTACCAGGACGGCCTTTCGTTGTTCGTCGAGAGCCCAGTCGCCGGAGTGGGTCTGATGAATCAGGTTGTACTCATGTCCGGGGAGGCGCATTGCGATTTCGTCGACGTCCTGTGCTCGACAGGTGCGGTGGGCGCATTCCTGTACTTCTCGCTCTATGTGGTGGCCGTGATCCGGTCATGGCGCGCGTGGCGGAATCCGCATGAAGCGGCTGCGATCGGACGCCGGTACTTCTACATCTATATCGTTCTAATCTTCTGGCTGATGTTCGGATTCTCCCGCTATCTGGATCTGCTGCATATTGTGGTGTTCGGATCGCTGATCGGCGCCATTGCATGGTCGGTGGATTCCGCCGACGCCGGAGGCGGGGCGACGAAGCCCGGCGTCCCCCTGCGGTTCAGGGGTGTGGCTGCGGCAACCGTCGGGGGGGCGTGATCATGGGCGCGATCTTCCTATACGATCCCAATGCGGGGATGGATGTTTCGGGCGCGAAGACGGTCTTCGCCCGCAAAGGTCTGGTGTTGTCCGAGGAAGTGCCGATTGGGGCATGGCGTCTGCTGTTGTTCGCGAAGATGTTGGGCGGCGGCGCACGGTCGTTTCGTGACAGCCAGGGCCGCTTCGCGTGCGCGGTGGGGACCTTGTCGTATCGGGGACTGGGTTCCATGAGGTCGGTGGAGCGGCTCTGTCACGATTTCGCGAAGGGGACGATCGACCCCGCCGAATCCGCAGGTGCATATGCGGCGATTCTCTGGGATGGCGAACGATTGGCCATGGTTGGCGATCGGCTGCGGATGAAGCACGTGTTCGTCAACGATGCGGGCACCTGCATTTCGACCTCATTCCTTGCGATGGTTGCGGCATGTGCGGACTCCCAACCCCTGAATCGTCTCGCAGTTCACGAGATGCTGTCCACCGGGTTCGTGGTGGGGCCGGATACTCTGGTGGGTGGAATTCGGCAGCTCACCGGAGATCAGGACGCATGGATCGAATCGACCGCGGGGATCCGTATCCTGACAGGCGCTGTTCCGGCCGGCGACAGCCCGCCGCATGGGCGGGACTTCCATGCCAGCGTCGCCGCGCAGATCGAGGTGCTCCGATCGTACGTGCGGAGGACGTCGCCGTTGGTTCTGGAAACGCACGCGGAGTTGGGGCTGTCGAGCGGCTTCGACAGCCGGCTGGTTCTCTCGATGTACCGCGGCCTTCCGCATCCGCTCCCCCTGCACATCCACCTGACCGTCGGCGTTCACGAGTCGGAACTGGCGGTCGCGCGCCGGCTGGCCGAGGTCCGGGGGCACGCTCTGAGGACCGTGCCGACGCATCGGATCGAGGATCACGACGAGTCGGCCCGCCGCCGGATCCTTGCGGACAATCTCTACCTGTTCGACGGACGGTGCATTCACGACATGGGGCACTGCAGCGAGACGTATGGCGCGGAGTACCGCATCCGGGTCATGGGGGAGAGCCGGATGAGCCTTCATGGCCTCGGCGGGGAGATCTACCGCAACGTTTACGCCACGCCGCCGGATCGGTTCCGTTGGGCGGATTGGGAGGCGTATGCGGTGCTCTTCCCGTTCGCGCGCGAGGCCTGCGGCTCCGACGACGTGTTCGACGCCATGCGAAACCGCCTGCGCGGGAAGGTATCGGCGCGCCTCGGGACGGACCTGTCGCATCCCGTCGACATGTTGGTCACGCGCCGCTACTACGGACTGGTCCGGATGCCCGCATGCGCCGGGAATGTGGGGGATGCGTACCAGCAGGTGTCCGATGTTCTAATGCCGTTCGTCGAGCCGGAGGCGGTTGAGGAGGCCCTCCGCGCGACGCGCCACATCGGCCCCTACGGGGACTATGAGGCGGCCATGATCCGGTCGCTGGCGCCCGATTACGCCGCCGTTCCCTCCCAGTACGGGCATGCATTCGATGCCGTGCCGGCCCGGTTCCGGTGGAAGGCGCGGATGGTCGCCGCGCTGCCGCTCCCGCTTCGGGTCGAGCGCCGCCGCCGGCACGCCGCCGCGGGGGCGCCGGGCGCCGCGCACTCGCAGGGATGCCTGCGGGAGCTGACGGAGGCGCTGCGCGCGGCCTTCCCCTCGATCGACTGGACCCTCGTGTTCCGCGACGAGAATCAGCGGAGGGTCGGTCTGTTCCTCGCTTCGTTTCTGACGGAGTTCGGCGGCAAGGTTCGGATCTAGGAGGACGGTATGAAGAGAATGCACAGGGTGATGAAGCGCGTGGCGCCGTTGATCCCCGAGGGGGTCAAGGAAGCGATACGCGACCGGGTTCCGATGAAGGCCTACGATTTCGAGCGGCAGCGTGAAAGCGCGCCGGTCGCCGAGGAGACCCGGTACGACGCGCCCGGCAGCCGCTACCGGTTCGGCATCGTGGAGGATGCCTACCGGGACCATCAGTACTACATCTCGGCCTGCCGGGAGATGGGGCTCTCGTACGAGGTGGTCAACCTGCTCGGGAACGACTGGATCGAGCGATTCCGGGCGGGAGCCTTCGATGCGGTCCTGGTCTGGCCCAGCAGCGCCACATTGATGGCCAAGCAAGTGTACGACTACCGGCTCCGCATTCTTGAACACGACCTGGGCACGCTTGTCTACCCGACGTGGCAGGAATGCTGGCTGACCGAGCACAAGCCGCGGTTGCGCGACTGGATGGATGCGCACGGGGTCCCGCATCCGGCGACATGGGTGTTTCACGAACCAGGCGAGGCGCTCGATTTCGCGGCATCCGCGGTACTGCCGGTCGTGGCGAAGACGGCGACGGGTGCGGGCGCCAGCGGCGTTTCAATCCTTCGCCGCCGCTCGGATCTTGTGCGTTTCATCCGCCTGGCCTTCGGACCGGGAATCCGGGCCAAGCGATTCGACGCATACGACCGCCAGCGTGGATTCGTCTACTTGCAAGAGTATCTTCCGGATGCCGAGGAATGGCGCATGGTCCGCATCGGGGAATCCTTCTTCGGCTACCGGAAGGAACGGGGGCCGAACGGCCTGCACAGCGCATCGCACAAGTGGAGCTGGATCGATCCCGGCATCGCGCTCCTCGATCTGCTGGAAACCGTGACGGATGCCGGCGGATTCACGAGCATGAACGTGGACGTGTTCCGGCCGCCCGACGGACGCCTTCTCGTCAATGAGCTCCAGACCGTGTTCGGCTGCACCACGCCCGCCATCTACATGAAGGTGGACGGCGTCGAGGGGCGCTATCTCCGCAGGAAGGGGGCATGGAGCTTCGATCCCGGCGACTTCTGGCGGAATCACATGTGCAACCTCCGTCTCGATTATCTGCTCAAGGTGCTGGATGCGCGGAGGAAGCGCTAGCATGATTTCGATGGTGGAGTCGGCAGGGTTGCGTGTCCGTCAACGGATCGCCCCGGGGACCGGTGTGTCATGAAGCGGACGGATCCCGGGGCTGTTCAGGGACCGGTCGTGCGGGAGTTGGGCCCCGACGACGCGCCGGCCGTTGCGGAGATCCGCCCGACGGTGGTGACGGCCGGGACATGGCCGTCCCCGCCGGACGCGCGCATCGCAGTGTACGGCGTGTTCGACAAGGACCGCATCGAGGCGGTGTTCGCGCTGCAGTCGCGGCGGCGGTGGGGGCTCACGCTGTGGAGCCAGCCGTCGATGGCGCCTCACTGCGGTCTTGTCTTCCGGGATGCAGCGGGACCCGGCGAGAAGCGCAATAGCGCCCACAAGCGTGCGGTGGCGGCTGTTGCGGAGTTCCTTGGCGCACAACGGGCCTCGATTGTGTCTGTCGTCTTCCCCGACAGTGTCGCAGATCTCCAGCCGTTCCTGTGGCAACAGTTCAAGGTGTCCGTGTCCTACACCTACCAGATCCGCCTGCCGGGAGCGTCCGATGCCGATCTCCTGGCCCGTATGAGCGGAAACCGATCGCGCGAAATCCGGGGCGGAGCGAAGCGCAACCTCCGGTGCGAACCATGTACGGACCTTGCACTTGTCGAACGGCTTGCGGGAATGAGCCTGTCGCGCCAGGGCGTGGGTGGCGCCGAAGCGCAGATGCGGGAGATCGTGGGCCGGTTCGCAACACCGGCAAGTTCATTCGCTTACGCCACATGGCTTGGCGAAGCGCCGGTTGCGGTCTGCTTCTGCATTCACGACTGCCAGCGAGCGTACTACCTCGTCGGTGGGGTCGACGCAGCAAAGGACGAGACCGCGGCTTCGCCGATGGCGATCTTCGCCGGCATCCGCCACGCACGGGATCTCGGGCTGGAGATCTTCGACTTTGAAGGCTCCTCGGTGCCGGGCATCGAACGGTTCTTCCGTGGCTTCGGCGGCGATCTTGTGCCGCAGTTGCGGGTCGTGAGGGCGCCGCTGCTGGTCGAGATGGCGCTGAAACCGTTCAAACGATCGCTCTTCTGATGCCGCGGACACCGTCATGATCCGATCCCTTGTCATCCTGACCGACGGCTATCCGTGCCGTACGCGCCCGGTGTGGCTGATCTTCGTCCGCCACATCGCGCACGCCATGGCGCGGCAGGGCGTCAAGGTCTCGGTGATCTGCCCGCTGTCGGTACACCGCGCCTGGCGGGGGCGCGATCCCGTGGTGGAGCGCGAGGACGCCGGCGACGGTGCGTTCGTGACCGTCCATCGCCCGCGCTTCGTCTCGTTCTCGAGCCGCGGCATCGGCCGATGGAACACGCTGTTCCTGACGCTGGCGGCCGTCGAGCGGAAGACCCGCGGCGTCCTGCGGCGGCACTTCGCGACGCCCCCCGACGCCTTCTACGGCCACTTCCTCTATGCCGGCGGGGCGCTGGCCGTGAAGCTCGGATGCGAGACGGGGGCGGGCTCGTTCCCCGCGGTGGGCGAGGGATCGTTGACGACTCTCGACATCGTCGGCCGGCCGCGCGCCGCCCGCGAACTCGCCGGGGCCGACGGGATCATCGTGAACTCATCGCATCTCGTCGGACTGGTTCATGAACAGACCGGGTATCCCGCCGACCGCATCGGCGTCTTTTCGAACGGCATCAACCGGTCCGTCTTCCGTCCGCTCGACCGGGCGGAGTGCCGGCGCCGCTACGGGTTTCCGCCGGATCTCTTCCTCGTGGCCTCCGTCGGGACCTTCTTCTTCCAGAAGGGCGTTGCACGGGCCGCAGAGGCGATCCGGGGACTGCCGGGTGTCGGGGGGGTCTTCGTTGGATCCGGCCCGGTGCCGCCGGTGGCGGAGAATACGGTCTTCAACCGGCGCGTCGGTCATGAGGAACTTCCGGCGCTTCTCTCCGCCTGCGATGCCTTCGTCCTGCCGACGATGGACGAGGGCTGCTGCAACGCGATCCTCGAGGCGATGGGCTGTGGCCTGCCGGTGATCAGTTCCACCGGGGCCTTCAACGACGACATCCTGAATCCCGACGTGTCGATCCGCACCGACCCGCTCGACGTGCCGGCCATCCGCGCCGCGATCGTGCGCCTTCGGGACGATCCCGCCATGCGGTCGCGCATGGCCGCGGCCGCGCTGGCGTGGTCCGCCCGGTTCGATGCCGACCTGCGTGCGCGCCGCATCCTCGACTTCATGGCGGCGCGGATTGCCGCCCGGCCCGCCGGGGGAGCCCGTCCATGACACGCCCCCGAATCTGCATCGTCGAGCCGTGCCACAGCCACGAGGAGGTGGTGCTCCCGCTCGTAGACCTCCTGCGGGACGACTGGGAGGTGCATGTCGCGGCGCCGGACTCCCTTCTGACGGTCGATCTGCTGCGCGACACGCGCGGCATCTACGCCGCCCATTCCGTGCGCTGGGATCAGCGGCGGCCGCGCTGGCGGCGTCTGGCGGACATGCCGCGCAAGTACCGCGAGCTGCGGCGGATCGTCGACGAGGTCAGGCCGGAGTTCGTCGTGTTCAACTCCACGTACGGCTTCGCGGATCTCGCCTGCATCGTGCACGCATTCCGCGGCGTGCGAAAGGCGCAGGTCATCCACAACGCGGACGTCTTCGCCCGCGCTCCGGCGCGACGCTGGGCGGCGGAGTTCGATCTGAACCTGGTGCTCTCCGAGGAGGTTCACGCGCATCTTGTCGCATCCGGCGGCGCGATCCCGGGGCTGGACCATGTCCTGCCCATCGTCTTCGAGTCGTTCGAGGCCCTGAATCCGGCGGATCCGGCTCCGGGCGGTGACGTCGGTCCGTTGCGGCTGGGCGTTTTTGGATCCGTGGACGCGTCGCGGCGGAACTACCGCGGCCTGCTCGACCGCCTGGCGGCATGGCGGCGGCCGGGACGCGCGTGCGGCTTCACGATCGACATCGTCGGCGCGGCCCCGGCGTGGCTCCTGGAGTCGGTCGTCCGGCACGGGCTGGACGATGTGGTCCGGTGCGGGGCCGGCTTTGTGCCCTTCGCCGATCTGTTCCGGATCCTCCGCCGTACGGATCTGGTGCTGTTCCTGGTCGATGCCTCGGTCGACGACTGCGCACGCTACAACCGGACCAAGATCACCGGCAGTTCGACACTCGTGAAGGCGTTTCGCAGGGCGTCCATCGCGTCGAACGACTTCCGGCTCGACGCCGTCCTGGCTGATGCGTGCGTCCGCCACGACGGCGACCGGATCGACGACGTCTTCGAGGCGATCGCCTCAGGCCGGCTGACCCGGGCGGATGCCCGCGCGATGGAGCGGACCCACGATGCGAATCCCGCGTTGTCCCGCGAGGCCCAGAAGACCCGGTTGGCCGCGGCGCTGCGCCGGGCCATGGCGGTTCACGGGAGGGCGTCTGCGTGAAGGCCATTGTCTCGCACGACGTCGACCACCTGACGGCATGGGAGCATGTCCGGGATGGCGCGCTGCTGCGCTTCCTGGCGCGCAGCACGATGCAGGCCGCGACACGGGGCATCCCGGCGCGGGTGGCGGCCGGCCGCCTCTCGGAGATCGCGCGGAACCGCTGGCACAACCTGGATGAACTGGCGGAGTTCGACCGGCACATGGACATTCCATCGACGTTCTTCTTCGGCATGGCGCGCGGCCTCGGCATGTCGTACGGCGCCGCCGCGGCACGGCCCTGGATCCGGCGGCTGAAGGACGCGGGGTTCGACGTCGGCGTACACGGCATCGCCTACGACGATGCGCCGGGCATTGGCGCCGAGGCCGCCGCCTTCCGCGAGGCCTCAGGGATCGCGAGCTTCGGCATCCGCATGCACTACCTGCGCCATGCGCCGGAGACGCCGCGCCTCCTGGAGGCCGCGGGCTACCTGTTCGATTCGACGCGCGAGGCGCTCGGGGCTCCGTGCGTGCACGGGCGCATGGTCGAGTTCCCGGTCGCCGTGATGGATGCCCGGATCATGTACCCGAGCGGAGGGCTGAATCCGGTCCCGCTCGACGAGGCGAAGGCGGCGACCCTGCGGATCGTGGCGCGCGCGGAGGCTGCGGCGCTGCCGTACCTGACCGTGCTGTTCCATGACCGCTACTTCTCGGACCGTTTTCCAGAGTGGCGCGCGTGGTACGTCTGGCTCGTCGACCACCTGCGCGAGCGGGGCATCCGGTTCGCCGGATTCCGGCAGGCCGTGGCCGAGGTGCGCGGCATGGCCGCGGAGGCGGCGGCATGAACGTGTGGCTGATGACGGTGGGCGAGCCGCTTCCGATCGATCCGGACGGCGACCGCCTGCATCGCACCGGCATGGTGGCCGAGCGGTTGCTGGCGGAGGGACATTCCGTCGTGTGGTGGACCTCGGCGTTCGACCACAACCGCAAGCGTGTGCGCTGCGACGCCGATGCCTGCGTGCAGGTCGGCGAACGCTACCGGATCCGGATGCTGTACGCGCGGCCCTATCGGAGGCACGTCTCGATCCGGCGGATCCTCAACCACCGTGGGGTGGCCGCGGCGTTCCGGCGGCACGTGGCGGAGGAGCCGCGTCCCGACGTGATCCTCTGTTCGCTGCCCCTGATCGAACTGGCCGATGCCGCCGGACGTTACGGTCGCGCACACGGCGTGCCCGTGATCGTCGATGCGCGCGACATGTGGCCCGACATCTTCGCGGAGCTCGCGCCGCCGTGTCTTCGGGGCCTTGCGCGCGCGGCGCTGTTTCCGATGTTCCGTGCCGCGCGCCGGGCGTGCCGGAACGCCGCCGCCCTGACCGGCATCACGCCGCCCTTCGTCGAGTGGGCGCTGGCGAAGGCGGGGCGTGCACGGTCGGACGCCGACCGCGATTTCCCGCTGGCCTACGACGGCCGCGGGACGGCGGCCGCCGCGACGGAATCCGTGCGCGAACGCTGGCGGCCCCGGCTGGCCGGGAACGGCGCGTTCACGGCCTGCTTCTTCGGCACCTTCGGCCGCCAGTTCGACATCGAAACCGTCCTCGGCGCCGCGCGGCGGCTCTCGGGCGGCCCGCGGCGGTTCCAGTTCGTTCTGTGCGGAAACGGTGACCGGTTGCCGCAGTATCGCGATCTGGCCGCCGGGTGCGGCAACGTCCTGCTGCCGGGCTGGGTCGGGGCGGAGGACATCGCGTACCTCATGAGCCGTGCGTCGGTCGGACTCGCCCCCTACCGCAGCAGTCCGAGCTTCGTCGTGAGCATCCCCAACAAGGCGATCGAGTACCTGTGCGGCGGGCTGCCCGTTCTCTCCAGCCTTTCGGGGGAACTGGAGCGGGTGCTGTCCGAAGGCGGATGCGGATTGACCTATCCCAACGGCGGCGAGGTCGAACTCGCCGACACTCTGGTCCGCCTGTACGACGATCCGGCCCTCGTCAGGACGATGGGGGAGCGGGGCCGCACGCTGTTCGAGCAACGCTTCGAGGCCCGCCGCGTCTACGGCGACATGGTCCGCCATATCGAAACGATCCACCAGAACCATTGCGCCGCGGGTCGTCCCGCGGCGGACGCAACCCGAGGGTGACCCATGGAAGAGCGAAGCATCTGGTTCCGCGGCTCGATCGTACCCGCCCGGGACGCGACGGTGAACGTGCTGTCGCCCACGGCGCAGTTCGGACTCAACGTGTTCGAGGGCATCCGCTGCTACTGGAATCCGCGTCGGCAGCAACTCTACGCCTTTCGTCTGGCCGAGCACTTTGCGCGGCTGCAACGCTCCTGCAAGCTGATCGGCCTGCCGTGTCCGTATGGGGCCGCCGAGATGGAGGGCTTCATGGTCGCGGTTCTCCGCCATAACGGATACCGCGAGGATGTGGCGGTCCGGATGACCGTGTTCGCCGACGGCGAGGGTTCGTGGAGCTCGACCGGGCCGGTGGACATGTTCATCGCGCCCGCCGCGCGGCGAAGGACCGACCTCCAGACCCTGAAGGGGCTTGCGGGCTGCGTCTCCACCTGGCAGCGGATAGGGGACACCTGCCTCCCGCCGCGGATCAAGGCCGGCGCCAATTACATCAACGGGCGGTACGGTTTCCTTGAGGCGAAACGCAACGGCTACGACGTGCCGGTCTTCCTCGCGGCGAACGGCAAGGTGTCCGAGTCCGCGGGGGCCTGCCTCTTCCTCGTCCGCGACGGCGTGCTGGCGACGCCGCCGTTGACGTCCTCGGTGCTGGAGAGCATCACCCGTGCGACATTGATCGACCTCGCCGCCGGCCTGGGGATCCCGGTGGACGTCCGCGAAGTCGACCGCACGGAGCTCTACATCGCCGACGAGGTGTTTCTCTGCGGCAGTGCGGCGGAGGTGACGCCGGTCGTGTCGATGGACAGGATTCCCGTGGGCTCCGGCGCGCCCGGCCCGGTGACCGTCTCCCTGCTGAAGGCCTACCTCGATCACGTTTCCAACGAACCCGGAGCCCGCTCCGAATGGCTGACACCGATCCATCCCGCAGGCCTTCCGTGAGCGGGCGCAACGGACCTCCGCTGTCCGATGCGTTGAAGCGGGCGATGGATCTCGCCGGTGCGACCGTCGGACTTCTGGTGATGCTGCCGCTGTGGATGGCCGTGGCGGTCTGGATCAAGCGCGACTCGCCGGGCCCCGTGCTGTTCCGTCAGGGGCGGCTGGGGAGGGGCGGGCGCGTTTTTCAGATGTGCAAATTCAGGACCATGGTCGTGAACGCCGAGAAGGTGGGAACCGGGCTCTTCAGCTACGAGGACGATCCGCGCGTGACGCGGTCGGGCTGGATTCTGCGCGCGACCAGCCTGGATGAAACGCCGCAACTCCTGAACGTTCTGGCCGGCAGCATGTCGCTCGTCGGACCGCGTCCGCCGGTGACGTACGAGTTGGGCGACTACGACGCGATGCCGGAGTCCATGAAGGAGCGGTTCCGCGTGAAGCCGGGCATCACGGGACTGGCGCAGGTGTCGGGGCGCAACGATCTGAGCTGGGAGGAGAAGATCGTCCACGATCGGGAGTACCTGCGGCGGTACCGGCGCCACGGGATTCTGGAGGACATCCGCATCCTGGCCCTGACGCTCGTCGTGGTGGCGCGGCGGAGCAGCGTGGTCGAGAAGCGGCGGGAGGCCTGAGACATGGACTGGAACGAGGCACAACGGCTGTCGGAGCTGCACGGCGACGGGTTCTTCCTGTATGACGAGGCCCGCCTTGCGGCGAACTTCGCGGAGATTCGCGACGCCTTCGCCGCCGCGTACCCGGCGACGCGCGTCGCCTACTCGTACAAGACCAACTACACCCCGGCTGTCTGCCGCTGCATCGACCGACTCGGCGGCTACGCGGAGGTCGTTTCGCACATGGAGTACGGGCTGGCGCGGCGGATCGGCGTCGATGGGAGCCGGATCATCTACAACGGCCCCTGCAAGTCCGAGGATTCCGTCCGCGAGGCGCTGCTGGGAGGATCGATCGTCAACATGGATTCGTGGCGTGACTGCGATCTCGTTCTGCAGACCGCCCGCGGCGCGCCGCGCCGGATGCTGAACGCATCGATCCGGTGCAACTTCCCGGTCAACGAGGGGCCGCGCTCGCGCTTCGGCCTCGAGGTCGACGGCTCCGAGTTCCGGGCGGTCCTCGGGGCGATCCGCGACGCCGGGAACCTGCGCTTGGCCGGCCTCCACTGCCACTTTCCCAGCCGCGATATCGAGTCCTACGCCGTCCGCGCAGACCGGATGCTGGAGCTGGCCTCCGCGCTGTTTTCCACGCCGCCGGACTTTCTGGACATCGGCGGGGGGTTCTTCGGTCACGTTCCTGACTCGATGCGGGCCGGCCTCAAGGTGAGGGTGCCGTCGTTCGCCGAGTATGCGGACGTCGTGGGCGGGCGGTTCCGGCGCGCCTATCCCGCCGGCGGTGGAACGCCCGTGCTGTTCATCGAGCCGGGGACGGCCATCGTCGCAGACACCTTCACTTTCCTCACGAAGGTTCTCGACCTCAAGACCGTGGCAGGGCGGAGGATCGCAACGGTCGCCGGGAGCATCTTCAACATCAGCCCCAACGCCCGGTGCACCACCCTCCCGGTTACGGTGCTTCGCCGGACCGCAGATGCCGACCCCGAAGCCGACGGGCCGGTCGATGTGGCTGGCTATACGTGCATCGAGAGCGACTATCTCTCGCGGTCTCTGCCAGGGCCGCTGTCGGTCGGGGATTTCCTCGTCTACCACCAGGTGGGCTCGTACTCCGTCGTCATGAAGCCGCCCTTCATCCTGCCGGCCACGCCGATCCTCAAGCGGGAGGGCGACGGCGGGGGGTGCGTGCCGGTGAAACGCCGCGAGACGTGCGACTACGTGTTCGAGAACTTCACGGTGCCCTGATGGACTTCATCTACATCACCAACGACCCCGTCCGCGCCCGGGCGGCGGACGGAGCGGGAGTGGATCGCGTGATGGTCGATCTCGAGATCCATGGCAAGGTCGCGCGGCAGGGGCATCGGAACACGGTGATCTCGCGGCACACGCCCGAGGATGTGAGCGTGATCCGGCGGGTACTTCGGACGGCGCGGCTGATGGTGCGAGTCAACCCCATGCACGCTGCACTGGCGGCCGAGGTGGACGACGCGGTGGATCGCGGCGCCGACATCCTCATGCTGCCCATGTTCACGTCGGCCGGGGATGTCCGCGAGTTTGTCCGCATGGTCGGCGGGCGGGCGCGGGTCTGCCTGCTGCTGGAAACCGGGGCGGCCTTGGCGCGCGCGGATGACGTCGCATCAGTTTCGGGCGTCGACGAGATCCACATCGGGCTCAACGATCTGCACCTCGCGCTCGGCCTCGACTTCATGTTCGAGCTTCTGTCGGGCGGACTGGTGGACCACCTTGCGTCGATCCTGCGCGCCCGTCGCGTGAAGTTTGGATTCGGCGGCGTCGGGCGACTGGAGAGTGGACCGCTCCGTTCCAACTGGATCCTCTCGGAGCATTGCCGGCTCGGGTCGTCGATGGTGATTCTGTCCAGGGACTTCAACCGGGTCTTTGAAGACGTCTCCGAGGAGGATGGCATGCGCGGATTCCGCGGGGAGGTGTCGCGGGTGAGGGGCTTCGTCGACGGTTTGGCGTCGGCACCCCCGGTTGAACTGGCCGCCAACGCGGAACGGCTCAGGACCGCCGTACGGGCGATTGCGGCGGATCTGCGAGAGGGCGCGCCATCCGGGACAGGGGATTCCGGCACGGCTTCGGCCGCGAGCCTCCCAATGGGCGTCCGATATGCAGGTGCGCCATGACGGATGGAGGGCAGGACGGCTGGCGCGCATCGCTTCTCGCGGTCCCGGTGAGGATCCGCTGGGCGGCGTGCGTCGTGCACATGGCGGCTGTCGCGGTTCTTTCGCTGCTGCCCGTAACGTCGTTCCCGTCGTCGGTGTCGTGGCTCCCCGGTGCCGACAAGCTGGTGCATGTCGCGATGTATGGGGCGCTGGGGGCGCTGTTGCGGTGGGCGGTGGACCGGGGCGGGGCGGAGGTGGCGTTTTCGCCGGAACTGCTGCTCCCTGCGGCGGCCGGATACGGGTTGTTGATGGAGATCCTGCAGTCGTTGTTCACCAACGGCATGCGGGCGTTCGGGTGGGACGACATGGTGGCGAACGTGGTCGGCGTGCTGGTCTTCTGGCGGCTCGCCGAGCGCTTCTTTCGGGGCGGGGTCCGGAACGGGAGGGGGATGGTTATGAGCCTTGACAGTCTGCTGGAACTTCTGCCGCGATGGCGGCGGGCCGTGCTGCTGGTCATCCACGCGGTTCTGGCCGCGCTGGTGTACTACGGGGCTTTCGCCCTTCGTTTCGACATGGCGCTGAGCGGCGATGCACTGCACGTGTTTGCCGTGACGCTGCCGGTCGCGGTGGCCATCAAACTGATCGTGTTCCAGTTCTTCCGTCTCCACTCCGGCATCCTGCGCTATGCGAGCGTGGGCGACCTGATCCGGATCGCGCAGGCCGCCACGCTGTCGACCCTCGTGATGATCGCGGCGATGGCGGCGTGGTTCCATCTCGAGGGATACTCGCGGAGCGTATTCGCGATCGACTGGCTGGGTACGATCTTCACCTTCGGCGGCTGGCGGCTCGCGGTCCGGATCGTCCGGGAGGGCCGCCTTCCCCGGTGGGACAAGGCCTCGGGCATCCGGACGCTGGTGATCGGCGCGGGCGGCGCGGGCGCGATGGTGGTCCGCGAATCGCGCCGGGATCCGGAATGCGCCCGCGAGTTCATCGGCTTCCTCGATGACGATCCCGCCAAGCTCGGTCTCGCCATCGACGGTGTGAATGTGCTCGGACCTCTGGCATCGGTACGTGAAACCGTCGAGGCTCGCAAGGTCTCGGAAGTGCTGATTGCGATCCCCTCCGTCGGGCGGAAGCTGACCCAGCAGGTCGTCGAGGCCTGCGCGGGGCTGGATATGAAGCTCCGGATCGTCCCCTCGTTCTCCGCCGTCGTCGAGGGCCGTGTCGAAATACGGTCGATCCGGGATGTGAACGTGGAGGACCTGCTCGATCGCGATCCGATCCAACTCGACCGTGGCGCGGTGGTCGGTGCGTTTGCCGGGAAACGGGTGCTCATCAGTGGGGCCGGCGGTTCGATCGGCGCCGAACTCGCCCGCCAGGCCGCAGCGCTCGAACCGGCGCAGCTTATCCTTCTCGATGTGGCGGAGACGCCGTTGTTCAACATCGACCAGGAGCTCGGGCGAACCCATCCGCTCGTGCCGCGCACGGCCGTCATCGCGAACATCTCGGACCCGATCCGGGTGGAGCGGGTGTTCACGCAACACCGCCCCGACTACATTCTGCACGCCGCCGCCTACAAGCACGTGCCGTTGATGGAGTCGTTCCCCTGCGATGCCGTGCACAACAACCTTCGCGGTACGCGGGTTCTCGCCGAGGCCGCGCGGCGGCACGGGGCGAAGAAGTTTGTCATGATCTCGACGGACAAGGCCGTCCGACCCTCCAATGTCATGGGCGCCACGAAACGGCTGTGCGAGATGCTTGTGGGATCCATGAACGGGGGCGGCACGCACTTCGCCTCGGTCCGGTTCGGCAACGTGCTCGGCAGCAACGGCAGCGTCGTGCCCACCTTCCGCCGGCAGATCGCGGCCGGCGGACCTGTGACCGTGACGCATGCGGAGATGACCCGCTACTTCATGACGATCCCGGAGGCGGTGTCGCTCGTGCTGCAGTGCGCGTCGATGGCGGCCGAATCGGATGTCTATGTGTTGGACATGGGGACGCCGGTCAAGATCATGGATCTGGCTCGGACGATGATCGCGCTCTCTGGATTCCGCGTGGGGGACGATATCGAGATCGCCGTCACGGGCCTCCGCCCCGGCGAGAAGATCCACGAGGAGCTCGTCACCTACGGCGAGGCGGAGCAGAATACGGACGTGCCCAAGGTTCGCGTGCTCCGCCGCGAGGCCGACGTCGTCGCCCCCGACCTCCTCCGCCGTGCCCTGCTGCACATGGAGGAGGTTGCGCGGCGCCAGGATCCCGATGCGACGCTTAAGGTGCTCTGGAAGATCATCGGGCTCGACGGCGAGGTCGGCACCGTGGCCTCGCATCCCGCCGGGCGTGTGCGGGTCGAGACGCTGCGCGCCGAGTGGGAGACGATGCTCAACGAGACGCTTGTGGAGCCGGCGGAACTGCCGGTCCTCCGGTCCGGCGGGCGCATCCTGGTTGTGGACGACGACGAGGCGCAGCTCTCCCTCGTCGTCCGCATGATCGAGCGACTCGGCGTCGGATGCGTGTCGGCCACGAGCGGCCGGGCGGCCGTCGAGACGTTCAGCAGCATGGCGCCGTCGGGCATCCTGTGCGTCGTCTGCGACTACTTTCTTCCGGATATGAATGGCGACGAAATCCTCCGGCGCATCCGGGACGTCGAACCGGACGTCCCCTTCGCCTTTATGACCGGCTACGGACGCGGCAGTCGCGAGGTGTCCGCCATCGCCGAACTGCCGGGCGTCGTGACGGTTCTTCAAAAGCCGTTCGGCCGCGCGACACTTCAGAAACTCCTCTCCAGCGTGCCGCACCAGGGCC
This sequence comes from uncultured Verrucomicrobiota bacterium, assembly GCA_964423465.1. Classification (GTDB taxonomy): domain Bacteria; phylum Verrucomicrobiota; class Kiritimatiellia; order PWTM01; family PWTM01; genus VGWF01. The sequence goes on from CAYRFK010000006.1 coordinate 22,752, forward strand.
GTGGCCCGTCCCGCGCCGATCCGGTCTCGCGCGCCGGCCGGCGAGTCCCTCCAGGAGGAATCGCTATGTTGATTCCGGAGGGTTCGGCGATGGGTCGGGACGAGAATCTGGCGATCGAAAAAGATTGATATAGTATCTTGACATACGATCCACAACGTTGCATTGTGGTGTGCATAAACGAGGGAAGGAGTACCGAGGATGCAAAAGAAGGTGTACGAGAAGCCGGAAGTTGTGCGAGTTGCGCTGAGCTCCGAGGAGCGTCTTGCCGCGTGCGACTTCTTCTACAAGACGGGGTACAGCGGGTCGGGCTGCCGGACGTCGTTCTATCCGGACGACAATCCGGCCACCTGCACGATCATGATCACCCCGGAATCGGCGAGTTAGTCGTCCGCCCGCGCAGCGTATTCGCCCCGCGCCCCGCGTCCTGCGGGGGCGGGGCGGAGCGCATGTCACTGTGTCAACCTGCCTTTCCATTGCCGGTCTCCGGATTCGGTGTGATTCCGGGGATCCGATGCCGGACGGCTTCGAAGGCTTCGCCTGCGATGCCGGAGCGTCGCACGAGATGCTCTTCCATGTGAAGGCGTGCACGGATGTGGTCTTCGGGGGGACGCGACTGGGCAGGGCGGGGCACTTTACCTTCTGGTTGGACGACGGTCTCGAGCATGTCGTTCTCGAGACCTTCAACGGGGCCGCGATCGGCTGCGTGTCGATGGATCGCGACTGGACCTGCGCCACGTTTCAGATCGTGATGTCCGCGGATCGCGTCACGGTGTTCCGCATCCTGAGCGAGGTGGTCTTCCGGACGCTGTTGATCCGGAGGGGCCGCGGGCTCGTCCTGCATGCCGCCGGAATCAGCTGCAACGGGCGCGGGCTCGCGCTGGTCGGCCGGTCCGGGACGGGCAAGTCCACGCAGGCCCGGCACTGGGTCGCAACGAAAGGGGCGGTGGTCCTGAACGAAGACCGGCCCGCGGTGACGCTGGGACCGGACCGCGCGACGGTGCATGGGACTCCCTGGAGCGGTTCGTCGCGGAACCACCGGGCGGCCTCCGCACCCCTCGCGGCCGTCGTCCTGCTCGAACAGGGCCCCGCCAATGAGGCCCGGAGAATCGCCCGAACCGAGGCGCTGCCCCGGATCCTGCCGCGCGTATTCATGCCCTACTGGAGCGCGGCGGGAATGGACGACGCCCTGGCCATGGTCGAACGCTTGGTGACCGAAGTCCCGATCATCCATCTCCGGTGCCTGCCGGATGCGGGAGGCGTCGCGGAGCTGGAGCGAGCCCTCGACGTCTGATTTCCCGGCCGACCGTCCGAACTCCGTGTTCCCCCCGATGGCGCCATGCAATCTGCCCCCGTACGTCAGCCCGGCGACTGCGCTCCGGTGGACACCGGCGCCATGCACGCCGAACTGCTTTCCACCGTGCGGCGGCTGCCGTTTGCCGCCCTGGTGGGACCGATCCGTGATGCCCTGGACAGCGGCGGCCGTGTACGGTTCCGCGTCGAAGGAAACAGCATGCTCCCCTGGCTGCGAGGCGGTGCGGACGATGTCATCCTGATTCCGGCCGGCGGCCGTGCGTGGGGTGTGGGGGACATCGTGCTGATCCGGGATCCCAAGGACCGGTTCATCCTGCATCGCGTGACGCGCCGCCACGGCGGTGAGATCTGGCTCATGGGCGATGCGCAGAGCGAGACGGAAGGCCCGTGGGCGGAAGAACGCGTGGAGGCGGTGGTCGAGCGGGTCGTTCATTGGGGTCGGGACGTTGACATGAGCTCCTTCGAGGCGCGGGCGTTCGCCCGGATCTGGCGCGCGGTTCGCCCCTTCCGCCGCAGACTCCTGGCGCTGGCGTTCGCCGTGCGCGCCCGAACGCGGAGGCCCCGGCCATGAACTGGCGGCGGTGGGATCCGCGACGGAAGAGAGGGGAGATTCGCTGGCTCTGGAGGCAGACGCACGGCTTCCGCACGGCGATCGTCGCGCTCATGGCGGGGAACGCGGGGCTCTCGCTGTTCGGCGTGGCTTTCGCAGCGGTCAGCAAGCAGCTAATCGACCGGGCATCCGGCGCCGCCGCCGGGGGGATGGCCGGCCCTCTCGTCGCGATGGCCGGGCTGGTGTTGATTCTCATCGTCGGCCAGGCGGCACTCGGGCTGCTCGCCCCGCGGCTTACGGTCCGGATGGAGCACCGCCTCCGCGCCGACCTCTATTCAGGGCTGCAAGCCGCGTCGTGGAACGAACTGCGACGCCACCACAGCGGGGACCTTCTGACCCGGCTGACCAGCGACATTGCGTCGGTCGTCCAAGGGGTGACCGCCGTGATGCCGGAGGTTCTTTCGATGTTGGTGCGGCTGGCGGGCGCGCTCGCCTACCTCGCGTTCATGGATGCCACCCTCGCCGTCGCGGCCCTCGCCGCGGGGCCCTTGTTCCTTATTCCCGGCCGGTTCTTCGCCTCCCGGTTGCGGGATCTCGAGAAGCAGAACCGCGAGAACGAAGGCCGGCTGCGCGGGTTCGTGCAGGAGTCCCTTCGCAAGAACGAAACGGTGAAGGCGTTCAATTTGGAGCCGGTTTTCGACGAGCGTCTCGCCGGTCATCAATCCGAGGCGATGCGCCTCCAGATGCGGCGCGCGTGGCTGTCTCTGGCGCCCGGCGTGGGGCTCACCTCCGGGTACTGGGCCGGCCACCTCGTCGCGCTGGCGTGGGGCGCTTCTCGGATGGCGGCCGGACAGGCCACATTCGGGACGCTGACGGCGTTCCTGCAGTTGGTCGGCCATGTCCAGGGGCCTTTCCATATTCTCGCCCGATCCGTGCCGCGGCTCGCGTCCATCCTCGCATCGGTCGAGCGTCTGCAGGCGATCGAGTCGCTGCCGCCGGATCCGGACGACGCGCCGATCGGGCTGCACGAGTCCACCACGCCTACGCCCGGTGCCGTGGATCTGGAGTTCGACAAGGTCACGTTCACGTACGACAAGGAGCCTGTGCTGCGCGACGTGAGCTTCCGCATCCGCGCCGGCGAGCGCGTGGCGGTGGCCGGGCCCTCCGGTGTGGGCAAGACGACCATCCTCCGGCTTCTCCTCGGGCTGGTTCATCCCGACTCCGGGTCGGTGCGGGTCCGGGAGGCCGGGGCAGGGGATGCCGGCCGGAGAGCCTCCCGCGCGACACGCCGCTACTTCGCGCATGTGTCCCAGGGCAACACGCTCTTTTCCGGAACCCTGATCGAGAACGTACTCCTGGGCCGTCCCGGCGGAGGCCCCGAGTCGGCCCATGCGGCATGCCGGAATGCGTCGGCGGATGGCTACATCCGGCAGCTTCCGGATGCGTACCATACCCGGATCGGGGAGAACGGGGACGGTCTTTCCGAGGGGCAGGCCCAGCGCATCGCCCTCGCGCGCGCGCTGCTGCGCGACGCCCCGGTGCTGCTGCTCGACGAGGCGACGTCCGCGCTGGACCGGGCCACCGAATGCGCCGTCCTTGATCACTTGCGCACGAGGGACGGCCGCCGCACACTCATCGTCGTGTCGCACCGGCCGGAGGTGCTGGCGGTATGCGACAGGGTTCTGACAGTGTCGGAAGGTCGTGTGGACGAGCATGTGAGCACGGAGGCGAAGAGCACATGAGACTGAAGCCTGGATTCATGCTGAGGAAAGTGGTCGATACATGGGTCGTCGTGCCCCTCGGCGAGCGGGTGGTCGACTTCAATGGGATCCTGACGCTGACCGGATCCGCCGCGATGCTCTGGGAACGGCTGTCTGCGGCCGAAGGGGCGTCCCGCGAGGACCTGCTGGCGCGGATGCTGGACGAGTATGAGGTCGACGCAGCCACGGCGGCGCCCGATCTCGACGCGTTTCTTGCGGCCCTTCGCGAGGCGGAGCTGATCGAGCCATGACCGCCGTCCGGACGGACCCGGACGCCGAAGCGGCCGGGGAGGCGAAGTACCGGTGGTTCGACACGACGAACCGCCTCCGCGTCGTCGCCGGGCAGCGCCGGATCCCGCTCATCGGGACCTTTGAACTGACGGCCCGGTGCAATCTGGGCTGCAGGATGTGTTTCGTCCGGCGCGACGCGGGCGACCGGGAAGCGCTTGCCGCCGAACTCTCCGCCTCCGCATGGATGGATATGGCGGTCCAGGCCCGCGCATCGGGCATGCTTTTCCTGCTTCTGACCGGCGGCGAGCCGCTGGTTCGAAAGGACTTCTGGGAGATCTACGAGGCCCTCTGCCGCATGGGGTTCATCCTCACGCTCTACACCAACGGAACGCTGATCGGGGACGAAGAGGCGGCCCGGTTCGGCCGCTGCCCACCGGGGCGCATTGTGGTGACATTGTACGGCGCGTCGTCGGCGACCTACGGATCACTCTGCGGAAGTGCCCCCGCCTTTGACCGCGCCGTGGCGGGCGTCCGCCGGCTTCTCGCGGCGGGGCTTCATCCGCAGATCCGCGCGACCGTCTGCCGGGAGAACGTCGGCGATATCGAGGCGCTGGATGCCTTGTCCCGAGAACTGACGGGCCGCCCGCGGATCGAGACAAGCATGCTGCTCTCCCCCCCGGTTCGCGAGGCCCGGTCGGAGGCCGCGGACCTGCGGTTGCGCCCGGAGGAGATGGCCGGCATCCAGCGGCGCGACGTGACCTGCGATCCGGAGTCCATCGCCGCCAACGCGGGCGTCTCGCAGATTCTGACGTCCGCATCCGCGGGGCGCACACCCGCGAAGACCGCCGAGCGCAGGCCTCTTCCCCCCATGTTCTGCTCCGGCGGCCGGGGATCGTTCTGGCTGGCGTGGGACGGCCGCATGCTCCCCTGCGCGCTGATGGATTCCCCCTTCACGCGTCCGTTCGACGCAGGCTTCGCCCCGGCGTGGGGGGATCTGGTTGCGCAGACGGACCGAATCCCCGGCGCTGATGAATGCGGGACCTGCGAGCATCGCCCGTTCTGTTCGGTCTGTCCGGGCCGCCTTCAGGCCGAGACGGGGGACTTCACGAAGCTGTCGCCTCACGTCTGCCGGGCCGCCGAGATCCTCCACACCATGGCCGACCGGGCCTAATAATCCAGCACCTGCAGATCCGTCAGCAGGCGCAGTTTCTCCCCGCTCATCCGCTCTGCGCTCCGCACGGTCTGCAGACGCCGCCACAGGACCGCCGGTGGCACGATCAGGCCGCGCGCGATCCGGTGCGCCCACGCCACCGGCAGCAGCAGAGGGTTCGACCACGCGTACTTGTAGCGCTCCCCAAGATGGCCCCGCACTGGGAACGCCATCCGGGATAGCATCCGCGCGCGGCTGCCTTCTGCCGCCCCGGATTCAAGTCGTGGCGACGCGTGAGTCCGGTCGCGGTACTTCCCCTGCATCACGGCGGCGAACGCCAACCCACGATCCGGCCTCCGGCCCCCATGCACCCCGGCATCCAGGATGTCGCGGGCCAGCATGTCCAGCAGCTCCTGTCGGATCTCCCCGGACCATGCCGATTCCAGATCCGCCGGCAGCGGGGCCTGCAGCTTCCTCCGGCACAGGAGCAGCGCCGAGCGTCCAAACCGTCCGGCCCTGTGCTCTTCCAATCGCGCAGCCAGCCGCCCTGCATCGACTCCCGCCTTGAGAAGAACGGTCAGGTCGGCCAGGTCGCGCGGGCCGAATCCCGTCGCCCGCAGGTGCTTCACCATGTGCAGCACCAGGTAGACCGCCGAGTCCTCGATCGAAGGTGCGACCAGCCCCGACGTAGGATCGGGTTGTGAACGGTCCAGGATGAGTTGCGTCAGGCCGGTCTCCCCCTGGATCCGCGACAGCGTGATGAAAAGACGGTGGTGCAGTTCGAACATCGTCCCCGACTCGTGCCACCAACTCTGGACGTTCTCGGTGGCGCCGACCTTCCTCATCCCGAGTCCCTGGAGGATGTCGCATGCGGGGGCGAGATCCTCCGGTCGGATCAACAGGTCCACGTCGCCCATCGTGCGAAGTTCCGGATGCGGATAGAGCGCCCGGACGACCACACCCTTCAACCCCACCGCGCGAATACCCTGTGCGCCCAGGGCTCCGGCCACGGCCGCGGCCGCTTGGAATCGCTGCGATTCGCGTATGCCCGTCTGCATGGCCATCTTGCGCCATCGCTCCAGCCGGTCCCGCGGAGGCCGCCGATCCTGAGGAAGCCCGGCCACGGCCGGAAACAGCAGGCCGGTCACGCAGCAGGATTGCGAGAGGGCTATCAATTCGTCCCAGTCTTCCGCATGCAGAGCCGGGACCCCGACCGGTGACGAGTCGTGAAGCGCGGCGGAAAGCAAGGGCCACAGCGCGCCGGATACCCTGTCAGCCCCGTCGGTTTTCGGCGTGCCCTTCACGTTGCGCGCAGCATCGCGGAAGGCGGCTGACCGTTTCGGTCCGACCGCCGCTTCATCGTCCGTGTTTGCCCGACCGCTGCCCATCCCGCGGCCTCCATCGAGTTGCCGGAACGAGTGCCCGCGCTCCGGAACGCATGGCAGTCATCATAGGCCATACGGGTGACAGATAAAGTCGAAACCGATGCAACCCGTTATCCTCCGGCGTTCGGGGCCGGATTCGTATCCGGAACGGGCCGCGGATGCCGAGTTCACCAAAGCACTTTGGTATTACCGAAAAGGGAGAGATGGTGGCGAGGGACGGAATTGAACCGCCGACACAAGGATTTTCAGTCCTCTGCTCTACCAGCTGAGCTACCCCGCCACAAGGAGCGCGCGGGATAGCATAGCGGCCGGCGGCGGGGTGTCAAGGAGGTCGCGCGGCGTGTCGCACGGCGGAGGCGGGCACTTTTCATGTTTCCCGGGGCGGCGCAGACGGTACACTGGCGGAATCGGCTTCGGGCTGATGCGGAAGGACTACACGGTGCAGGGACATCGCAAGTTGGTGGTCGTCGACGTCGCCGCGCTGGGTTGGGATCTGGTTTCATCCCACCGGGCGATGGCGGAGGGACATGGGTTCAGGTTCCGGAGGACGGAGACCGTCTTCCCGGCACTGACCTGCCCCGTGCAGGCCTCGTTCCGCACCGCCGCCCACCCCGGCGCCCACGGGATGGTGGCGAACGGGTTCTATGCCCGCAGGCTCGCACGGCCCTTCTTCTGGGAACAGTCCGCGGGGCTCGTCCAGGGACGGCGCATCTGGTCGTCGTTCCGGGCCGCCGGCGGCCGCGTCGGCATGCTGTTCTGGCAGCAGAGCCTCGGCGAGGCGGCGGACCTCGTTCTCTCGCCCCGCCCCGTCCACAGGCATCACGGCGGGCTGATCCAAGACTGCCAGTCCGTGCCCGACGATCTCTACGCCATCCTGCGCGGCGAACTGGGCCGCGGCTTTCCGCTGCACCGGTACTGGGGGCCGCTGGCGTCCATCGGGTCGAGCGAGTGGATCGCCGACGCCGCAGGCTCCCTCCTGCGGGATGAGGAACGCTCGCCGGACGTCCTGATGGTCTACCTGCCGCACCTTGACTACGACCTCCAGCGCTTCGGCCCGGCCGATCCGCGGGCCGTGCGGGCGCTCGACGAAACCCTCGGGCTGCTCGCCCGCATCTGGGGGGCGGCGCGCGAAGCGGGTGCGGAGGTGCTGGCCTTCGGCGACTACGCCATCGCCCCCGTCACGGGCGCCCCGGTCTTCCCGCTGCGCCATCTGCGCCGGCACGACCTCTTCCATGTGCGGCCCGTCCGCGGCCGCCTGTACCCCGACTTCTTCGGCAGCCGCGTCGTCGCGATCGCCGACCACGAGATCGCCCTCGTCTATGCCCGCGATCCCGAATCGGTGCGCGCCGCGCGCAGCGCGTTCGAGTCGCTGGACGGCGTCGCACTCGTGCTCGATGCCGAAGCGCAGCGGAATGCGCGGGTGGGCGGAACGATGGGGGCCGATCTCCTGCTCGTGGCCGCCGAGGGCCGCTGGTTTGCGTATCCTTGGTGGGACGAGCGCCGCGAGGCGCCCGATTTTGCCTCGCATATCGACATTCACAACAAGCCCGGGTACGACCCGTGCGAGCTGTTCAGTGGATTCCCGCCGACGCGCATTTCGTCCGATCCCGCACGCATCCGCGGCACCCACGGCCGCGCCGGGGCTTCGCGGGCGGTCGCATGGGCCTCGACCCTTGCGTTCCGGCGGGAGCCGGAGGATCTTCCGGCCCTCGCGCAGGCGGTCGGGAATCACCTCGACGGCCGCGGGGTATGATGGCGCCCCCGGTGGGTGTATTCGTCGCGGCATGTCCAATGTGCGGACGCCGATGGAAGAGGAGGCGCGCCCGGGAACCCGGGATGGGGTCGCGAAAGGAATCGTGAGCGACGTGAGTTCGAAAATCCAGGAGTTCCGGCAGACGTTCACCGTGCCGTTCGAGTACCCGGTCATCTTCACGCGCGATGTCTTCGCCCCGGGGAACCCGATCCTCCGGGACGAAATCGCCCGGCCCGAGCCGTCCCGGCGGCACCGCCTCGCGGTGTTCGTCGACTCCGGCGTGGCGGCCGCGTGGCCGGACCTGGGCGCCCGGATCGAGGCTTACGCTGCCGCCCACGCCGGATCGCTGGCCCTCGTGCACCCGCCGCGCGTCGTGCCGGGCGGCGAGACGATCAAGGCCGACCTCGGCGGAATCCGCGATGTCATGCACGAGATCTCGCGTTGGGGTCTGTGCCGCCATTCCTATGTCGTTGCCGTCGGCGGCGGCGCGATCCTGGACGCCATCGGGTTCTGCGCGTCGCTCGTCCATCGCGGGCTCCGGATGGTCCGCATCCCCACGACCGTGCTGGCGCAGAACGATGCCGGGGTCGGCGTGAAGACCGGCATCGACACCGACGGCGGCAAGAACACAGCCGGTACGTTCGCGCCGCCGTTCGCGGTGGTGAACGACCTGAACTTCCTCGCGACCCTCTCGGACCTCGACTGGGTCGGAGGCGCCGCCGAGGCGTTCAAGGTCGCCATTCTGAAGGACCGCAACTACTTCGCATGGCTTCGCGATCATGCCGCAGCCATCCCGGCGCGCGATCCGGCCGTCATGGAACGTCTGGTCGTCGAGTGCGCCCGGCTTCATCTCGATCACATCCGCACGGGCGGGGATCCCTTCGAGAGCGGGGCGGCGCGGCCGCTCGATTTCGGCCATTGGGCGGCGCACCAGCTCGAGTCGATGAGCGGCTATCGCATCCGCCACGGACAGGCCGTCGCCGCCGGCATCGCGCTCGATTCCTGCTACGCGAGGGCGGCAGGCTGGCTCGATGCCTCGGAACTCGAGTCGATCCTCTCGGCGCTGGAGGCGGCCGGGTTCGCGCTCTGGCATCCCGAGTTCGATCGCCGCGGCCCCGATGGCTCGCTCGCGATCCTCGACGGGCTCCGCAACTTCCGCGAACACCTCGGCGGCGAGTTGTGCGTCACCTTTCCCGACGGTATCGGTTCGCGCCGCGAGGTCGGCGCCATCGACACCGCGCAGGTCGAGACATGCCTCGGCCAACTCCGCGCGCGCCACGTTTCGTCGCATCCTCCGAAGCCCTGAACGGAAGGAATCCGCTGCCGACCCGCGAGACCGCGGCCCCCCGCGATCCACCGTCCCGCCGGGCTTGTCCCGGTGGGCGGGAAAGGCCGATTCCGGCCCGGCGACGCGCTTCTACTTCGCGTCTCCGGTCTCGATCCGGTATCCGAACGACTCCCCGTCGTGCCGCATGGCCAGCAGGCCGTTCGCCGTCCTGAACTCGACCGGCTTCGCCTCCGCGGCCGGGTCCATCGGTTCGGCGACAACTGTCCGCACCGAGGCCGGAGCGCCGGGCAGATGGGCGAGTCGCAGGACGATGTCGAACGTCTCGGATCCGGGCAGGGGGATCAGCCGGACACTTTTCCCCGCACGCTCGATCCGGAAGGCGCCGTCGGTGACCGCCCAACCGAAGTCGGTCTTCGTGCCCTCCGGATTCATCCACGGCGGCAGGCCGCCCGATCCCTTCGGCGGCTCGAACGTGACGGACGCCAGCGCGCCGTCCGCGGCGCGGCCGACGACCAGCGTCCCGATCCAGATGCGCCCCTCGCCGTCGTCCTCGCCGAGCAGCGGCCGGCGGCTGTGCTTGTCGTAGATGCCGGTCATGACGCGGAATCGACCTGCCGCGCCCGCAGGAATCGACGCCGTCCGCTCGAAGCTTATTGCGCCCTTCCACTCCTCGGTCGGCGGCACCGGCTTGAAGTCGTCCTGCCACGCCGTCTCGCCGAAGCCCGACGGTCCCTCCTCCTTCACGAAATGCACGAAGACCGTGTTGTTCTTCCCGGGTTTGGACTTGCAGTCCCAGGTCATCGTATAGGCCAGCCGGCCGCCCGCGACGGCTGCCGCGTCGAGCCGCGGCAGGATATGCAAGCGCCGACGATCGCCCTCCAGCGGCATCGTGCGCGCGTTGCAGAACAGGGCGCCGGGCGCCGAGGCGCGCTCCGCGATGCGGCCGGCGATCCGCTCGACCGACGCCGTCACCGCACCGGATATCACGCGCCAGCCGTTGGGCGGAAGCACCGCACCGCCGGCCGCCCAGTCGTCGCCGCCCTGGTTCACGTGGACCGTCGCGCCGTTGTCCCATTCCACGCGCTGCCGGTCGAGTCGCGCTCCGTCGAAGGCGTGCGCGGTGAGGCTGCGTTGCGCGAGCGAGCGGATCGCATCCTGCATCAGCCAGTACTTGCGGACGGCCGGCGCGCCCCACGATCCGGAGTCCACCATCAGGGAATGGCCGGCGAGCATCTCGCAGGCGAGGTACTCGTCGCTGTGGATGCCGTGTGCAGCGCGGCCGAGGCCGCCCTCGAAGCGGACCGAGTAGCCGGCGCCGTGGAGGTTGAAGCGGTGGTGGTGGACGGCGGCCATCCACGGCACGCGCGTCCACGAGCCGCACTCGAGGAAGATCGAGTGCAGCGCGGGCCGCTCGGAGGTCAGCCGCAGCCACTGGCAGTCGGCGCCGTCGAGCCAGCCGATCAACTGGTCGTGCCCGGCCTCGGAGGTGGTCGGCGCGTTGCCGCCGAGGATGTTTCGAATCGTCTCGAAGGCCTCGCCCCAGTGACGGCGCGTCTCGGTGGACGGGTGCAGCCGGCCCTCGTGATCCCACGTGTCGATACATCCCTGCGAGGTGAAGACATCCACAAAGCTGTGCGTGGCGCCGACACCGTCGCGGATCAGTTTCGTGTTCCGCTTCACGTACGGAAGGATCTCGTCGGGCCGCCACTTGTAGGACAGCGCGTCGCGCCCCTCGTTGTACCAGGCCCGGTTCGGCCGGCCGTCGCGCGTGAAGTAGATCTTCCGGTACGAGTACTCCGCGGCGTCGGGATAGAAGTCGATGTAGTTGTCGTGAAGGCCCCACGGAACGTCGGCGGCGCGACAGACCGCGCCGACTTGGCGCAGGTCGTCCAGGGTTCCGTACTGCGGGTTCGGCGGCCAGATGTCGGGCAGGCGGTAGTCGTAGCCCCAGCGCTGCCAGACGTGCATCGTCAGGAATGAATCGGAAAGGCCGTAGCGGAGCATGCGCGTCATGTTCGTGGCGACTTCGGCGTATCGGCCGCCCCAGATGTCGAAGCACATGCGTCCGGCGATGCCGGCGACGCCTCCGGCCGCCTTGCGGGGGTCGAGCGGACGGTAGGCGATCGCGCAGTCCATTGCGGTGCGGCCGGGCAGCAGCGTCAGGGTCGCGTCGTGGTGCGACTGCAGCGCATAGAGCAGCGCGGCCGGGTCCACGCGGAGGAAGTCCGGCGGATTGTCGAACGCCTGCAGCACCGCGAGGCCGTCGAACTCGGCCGCGATGTGGCTCGACGCGAGGCCGTGCCCGCCGAAGCTCTGCTGGAACGGCTTCGGGTCGCTGACGCAGAAGCCGTGGCCCCAGAAGACGCGGGGCGCGGTGCGGTCCCACGGGCCGACGCGAAACCGCGTGATCGTGCGCGGGCACGAGGCGGATACGCGCAGCGCCGGACCCTCGGCGCGCACGGTCAGCGTCAGGTCGAATGTCTCGCCGCCGCGGGCGAAGGAGTGGACCGTTCGCACGCGGCCGAACCGGGCGGAGGTCTCGACACCGCGGAAGGCGAACGGGGAGGGGAACCGGCCCGCCGGCGTGTCCTCGATGTCGATCTCGAAGCCGCGGAACGCCGTCGCGCCGCCGCCCTCGACGGCAAACGCGACGAGACCGTCCAGCAGGCCCTGCGGCCCCGGTTCGAGAACGACCGCCGCCTTCTTCGACGCGGCGGACGCCTCCATCAGGAACGCCGTTCGTCCGTCCGGTTTCGCGCTGCCGTCGAGAAGGGCGCGCGCCGTTCGAATGGCGGCGTCCGAGTCCCCCGGCGTCGGCGCCACGGCCTTCCGTGCGCTCGGCCCGCCCCTGCCGGTGACCAGCGTCGGCTCGGCCCACCAGGAATGGTCGAAGGCTGTGTTCCGTTTCGGCCCCGGATCGCTTTCCAGCCGCAGCAGGACCCGGCGGCCGGCGTAGGCAGCGAGATCGACGCGACAGTCCTTCCACGCCCGCGCATCGGTGAAGTCCTCGTGGAGGGTCTTCCAGTCATTAGAGGCCGTGGCATCGGCGACGAGAACGCGGTAGCGGATGCCGTCGCTGCGCTGCTTGTCCGTCTCGCCCGAGTGATGGAGCGCGGTGGCGAAGGTGAGCGCAACCGGTCCGTCGGGCGGAAGATCGACGGCCCATTCGACCCAGCACTGGCCCGTCCCGCCGTGGTACGGCACGTGCATGCCCATCGCGTCGCGCGAGCCGCCGGCGTCGACGGTCTCGATCGAAAGCCCCGCGTGCGTCGCCGGGTCCTGTCCGGTCCATCCCGCCGGCTGCGAACCTGTGGCGCCCTTGTCCTGCGCCCAGCCGTAGCGATGCGTGCGGCCGATCCACAGCGGGATCGCCGAGTCCGCCTCCAACCGGAGCGCGACAGGCGCGGTGGCCGCGGGGGCGCGCGGAACAGCAGGGCGCTTCACTTCAAAGATTCGCACGGCGTGGACCGCGCCATCCCCGGAGCCGTCGCGCGAGAGATACGCGTGCACGGGGTAGGGTGCGTCGAAGACGAACGGGCCGCTCACGATGCTGAACCGTAGATTCGTCGCCGACCCCGGCGCCAGGACGACGTCCGCCGTCGCCGGGCCCCCGGCCTTCCAGTCATCCACGAAATCGCGCAGCGCCACGGTGCCGCGGAACCCGGCGGCCGCGCCGTTGCTCACCGTGACCGACACTGACGTCGGCGCCGCCGGATCGGCGACCGGTGCGATCTCAGCGATCGCGAGTCGCATTCCGTCGACCGTCTCGTCGTACCCCGACCATCCCGCCGACAGAAGCCCCGCCGCCACCGGCACCCACGCAAATCTCGTTCCGCGCATCGTCGTCTCCCCCTGAAGCCGGCGAGACTACCGCGTCCGCCCCCGCCGCTCAAATCCTCCGTCCGCCGCCCCGCCCCCGCCGTCCGACTCCGCATTCCAGCATGTAACATTATTCGATGCGGTCGCATCAAATAATGTTACACTTCAAGAAATGGAGGGCGCGGCCATGGAGTGGTTTTATCATCCGGATTTCTGCCCGCGGATCGCGGTGCGGAGGGCGGCGGAGGAGTTGTTCGACCTGTCGGTCGGGATGATCGAACTGGTTCTTTCGCGGGGGAGGGCGGGGCTGGTCGTGCCCTCGATGACGCGGCCGGGCGAGATCCGCTACCGGATGGCGCAGCACCGGCTGCGCAAGGCCGGGTTCATCGCGTACCGCCGGAAGCGCGGGCAGCCGCCGGTGTTCCGCCTGACGCCGACGGGCGAACGGAAGGTGCCGGATCTTCTGCGCCCCGAGCGCCGGTGGAACCGCAAGTGGAGCGGCCGCTGGCAGATGCTGATCTACGACGTGCCCGAGACCGAGCGGGCCTACCGGAACCACCTCCGCCTCTTCCTGAAAGGCATGCGGATGGGGCGGCTTCAGAACAGCGTGTGGATCACGCCGGATGACGTCCGCCCCGAATTCGCCGACCTCATGGAGGCGGCCGCCGCGAACGACTACGCGATGCTGGTCGAGGCGCGGACCGTGCTCGGCAACAAGGGCGGGCACGTCGCGCGGATCGCCTGGGATTTCGACCGCCTGGCGGGCGGGCACGCATGGTATCTCAAGGCGGTCGACGCGGTGCTCCGCAAGGCGGCGGACCAACCGCCGACGCACGAGCAGGCATGGACGATCGTGCGCGAGGACCTCAACGCCTACCGGGCCGTCATGTGCGACGATCCGCTGCTGCCGCGTGCGCTGTGGCCCGACGGCTACCGCGGCCCCGAGGTCGCCGCCGCCCACCGCCGCCTCGTCAAAGAAGTCTGGGCCACCGTCCGCTAACCGCGCCGCAGGGTGCAAAGTGTAACATTATTCGATGCGATCGCATCCAATAATGTTACACATCGGACGCGGGCGTGCGGCTTGCGTGCGGAGGCCGGCGTGTCCATCATCCGGGCGCAAACGATGGGAGCGGAGCATATGACGAAGGTTGTCGTGGTGGGTGCCGCGGGGCGCATGGGGCGGGCGTTGATCCGGTTCATCCGGACCGGAGCGGTGCCGGGCCTTGAACTGGCCGGCGCGGTGGACCTCTGGGACTGCCCGGAGATCAACAAGGATGCGGGCGTCATGGCCGGCGTCGGCGAGGCCGGCGTGGCCGTGACGAGCAACCTCGCGGCGGTGGCGCCGGGCGCCGACGTGATCGTCGACTTCAGCTCGCACCACGGCACCTCCGGCAACGCGCCGCGGTGTGCGGAATGGGGGAAGGCGCTCGTCGTCGGCACGACGGGGCTCAATCCGGAGCAGGAGGCCGCGGTGCGCGGCGCGGCGGCGGCGGTTCCGATCGTCATGGCGCCGAACATGAGTCTCGGCATGAACCTGCTGTTCGCGCTGATGGAGCAGGTCGGCCGGACGCTCAAGGACCGCGGCTACGACGTCGAGATCGTCGAACGGCACCACCGGCTCAAGAAGGATGCGCCGAGCGGCACCGCGCTGGGGCTCGGGCGCGCCGTCGCGAAGGGCATGGACTGGAACCTCGACGACGTGGCCGTGAACGGGCGGGAGGGTGTCTCCAAGGACATCCGCCCGGACCACCAGATCGGTTTCCACGCCGTGCGCGGCGGGGACTTCGTCGGCGATCACACGGTCATCTTCGCGACCACCGGCGAGAGCATCGAGTTCTCGCACCGCGCCACGAGTCGCGAGACCTTCGCCATCGGCGCGCTGCAGGCGGCGAAGTGGGTGGCGGGGCGCGCGCCGGGGCTGTATTCGATGCGGGATGTGCTGGGGGTGTAGCAACAACCAACAACCAATAACCAACATCCAACAGCCAGCAGCGGAGGAGGAAGACATGCAGGTGACGCTGGTTCATGTGCGGGTGAAGGCGGAGCATGTGGCGGACTTCATTGCCGCCACGTGGTCCAATCGCGAGGCGTCGGTATGCGAGCCGGGCAACCGGAGGTTCGACGTGCTGCAGGCGCCCGACGATCCGGCACGGTTCATCCTCTATGAGGCCTACGCGACGAAGGCCGACGCGGCTGCGCACAAGGCGACGGCCCACTACGCCGCCTGGCGCGACGCGGTGGCCGGGTGGATGGCCGAACCGCGCCGGGGCGAGCCGATGGCCGGGTTGATGCCGGAGTAGCGGCCGCCCGGGGGAAACCCGGCGGCGCAGGGAGGGATCGGGAGATGAACGGACGATACCGGGTGGCGGTGACGGCGGGGCTGATCGTGACAGCCGGGGCTGCGGTGGCGACGGATGCGCCGAAGGCCGCGGACAGACCCGACATCGTGTTCCTCCTGGTCGACGACCTCGGGCGCAACGATGTCGGATTCATGGGCGGCGCGCAGATCCGCACGCCCGAGATCGACAAGTTGGCGAAGGCCGGGGCGGTGCTGACGCAGTTCTACGTGCAGCCGGTCTGCTCCCCGACGCGGGCCTCGCTGATGACCGGCCGCTACCCGATGCGCTACGGCCTGCAGGTCGGCGTCGTGAGGCCGACGGCGGACTACGGCCTTCCGCTCGAGGAGCGCATGCTGCCGAAGGCGCTTCAGGAGGCGGGCTACACGACCGCGATCTGCGGCAAATGGCATCTCGGCAGTTTTGACAAGGCCTACTGGCCCCGTGCGCGTGGTTTCGATCACGCCTACGGGCATCTGTTCGGCGCACTCGACTACTTCACGCACATTCGCGACGACAAGCTGGATTGGTACCGCAACGGCGAGCCGCTGAAGGAGGAGGGGTACACGACGACACTGGTCGCGGACGAGGCCGTGCGCGTCGTCGAGCGGCAGCCGAAGGACAAGCCGCTCTTCCTCTATGTCCCGTTCAACGGCGTCCACTCGCCCTGGCAGGTGCCGGAGAGCTACGCGAAGCCCTACGAGTCGATGAAGAAGCCGCGCGGCACCTACGCCGGCATGCTCGCGGCGGTCGACGAGGCCGTCGGCCGAATCGCAGGCGCCGTCGAGAAGGCGGGCCGCCGGCCGAACACGCTCTTCGTCTTCTCCAGCGACAACGGCGGCCCCTCGCCCGGCACGGTCACGGACAACGGTCCGCTGCGGGCGGGGAAGGGCACCGTCTACGAGGGCGGTGTGCGCGTGTGCGCCTTCGCCACATGGGACGGCCGCATCCCGGCCGGCGTCCGACGCGACGGCATGATGCACATGGTCGACTGGTATCCGACGCTGCTGAAGCTCGCCGGCGCCCCGCTCGTGCAGCCACTCCCGCTCGACGGTGTCGATGCGTGGCCGATGATCGCCGGAGACAAGCCCTCCGCGCGCACCGAGGTCCTGTGCAACACGACACCGAACGGCGGCGCGTTGCGCATGGGCGACTGGAAGATCGTCGTCAGTCCCGGCCGGCGCGCCGCTGCTGCGAAAGGCGGCGGAAAGAAGGCCGCCGCGACGGCAGGCCCGACGGTCGAACTCTTCAACCTTCGCGACGACATCGGCGAGACGAAGGACCTCGCCGCGTCGGACCCGGAGAAGATGAAGGAACTTCTCGCCCGCTACGAGCAGCTCGCCCGCGAAGCCGCCCCGCCGAAAAACCGCGAGTAGGTTCCCGTCGTGCCCCGGGCGTGCCGGCCCGGGGATGCGCTTGACGCGCCGGGGCAATCGCGAAACGATGCAGCGGACCGAACCCGGAGGCCTCCGCCATGCGATCATCGAGCCGCCCGTTCCGTATATCGCTCGCCGCGTTGTTTGCGTTCGCTTCCGTCTTCCTGTTTTCCGTCCTTCCGTCCGTCGCCGCGGATGCGGCGACGACGCTCGTTCTCCACCGCGTGCCGGCCCCGGCCGCCCCGGGCGGGCTGGAACCCGAGGTGCTTGACCACCGCTATCCACCCGCAAGCTGGCAGACGTGCATCGGGCTGCCCGACGACCCCTTCAAGACGATCGTCGGCAGCGACGGCGGCCTCTACTACGACTACGGCAAGTCCGGTCCCGGGAACTACTCCCTCGGCGCGGGCCGTTTCGGCACGCGCATTCTCGTCTCGCTCGACGCGGCCGGCACGAACGGCCCCGTGCGCCAGTCGCTCCATTCGCCGCGCGTCCCTGTCGTGACCACGTGGGTCCGCCGCGGCTCGCTGGAGATGCGGCAGGTCGCTTGGGCCGCGGCGCCGGCCGGTGCGGCGGTGGGCGAATGGAGTCCGGGCCGCACGGACCATCTGTGGATCGCGGTCACGAATGCGGGCTCTGCCCCGGCGGCGGCGCGGTTGCGCTTGGAGGCCGGTGCGACGGTGTTGCTGAGGCTGGACGGCGCGCGCAACCGGATCCTCGCGGGCGGCGGGCGGACACTGTGCCGGTTCTCCCGTCCGCCCGGCCCGATCGCGGTGCCCGCCGGCGCCACCAACGTCACCTCGCGCCACGCACTCAGCCTCAACCGAAACTGGGCCAAGCCGGTGGATCCGTGTGCGGATTTGTTCCGCCATGTGTTTGCTTCGTACCGCGAGCCCATCGAGATCGATGTCGCCTGCGAGCCGGGCCGACGCCATGTCGTCGCGCTCGGACTGATCGAAGGCTGGCACAAGGAGCCCGGGCAGCGCCCGCTCGAGATCCGTGTCGAGGGCGCCCCGGTGCGGACCGTTGATCCGGTGAAGGATGGCGGCGCGAACCGGCCCGTGGTGATCCTGGCTCCCGCGTCGGATGACAACGGCGATGGACGTCTCGCCGTCTCCGTCGGGACCGTGCCCGACGCAAAGGACCGGAACGCCATCCTGAGCGGCCTGTGGGTCTTCCCGGCAGATGCGGTCCCCGATGCGGCGAAGGTCCTCTCCGGCGAGGCGGCCGCGCGGGCGGTCGCCATCGTGGATGCGGACCACGTGCCGGAGATGCCGAGGCCCGTGACGCTCGAATGGGATCTCGGCGAGATCGCGCCGGGACGTACGGAGGAGCTGCTCGTCACCCTTCCGCAGGGCACCGCGGCGCAGGATGCCGATGCGTTGGCCGATGCGTCGGTGTCGCTGCGCGACACGATCGCGCGGTGGGAATCCGCCCCGCTGCCCTACGGCCGGATCGAGGTCGCCGATCCCGCGGTGCAGGGGCTGCTCGATTCGTGCATCCGCAACATCTGGCAGGCGCGCGAGATCAAGGAGGGGCTGCCGGCGTTCCAAGTGGGGCCGACGACGTACCGCGGGCTGTGGGTGGTCGATGGATCGTTCATTCTGGAGGCCGTGGCGATGCTCGGACGCGCGGAGGAGGCGCGGCGCGGTATCGACTATCTGATGAGTTTCCAGAAGCCCGATGGCGGCTTCATGCTGATCGACGGCCACTGGAAAGAGACCGGCATCGTGCTGTGGGCCGTCACGCGCCATGCGCGGCTGACCGGCGACAAGGCGTGGCTCGCGGCGATGTGGCCGAAGCTCGAACGCGGCTTCGATTACATCCGCGGCCTTCGCGCCCGCGCCTCGGCCGAACCGGATTCGCCGTCCGCCGGCCTGATCCCGATCGGTTTCAGCGACGGCGGCCTCAGCGGCCCCGCGTACGAGTACACGAACATCCACTGGACGATGGTCGGCCTCCGCGCCGCCGCCGATGCCGCCCGCTGGCTCGGCCGGACGGAGCAGGCCGCTGCGTGGACGCGAGAGTACGAGGACTTCCACGCCGCCTTCCGCCGTGCCGCCGCGCGCGACCTGCGCGACGACGGCCGGGGCAACCGGTGTCTGCCGGTCGTGATGAACGCGCCCGCCGACCTTCTGCCGCAGAAGGCGCAGTGGGCCTTCCTCCACGCGATCCATCCCGGCGGGGTGTTTGCGCCCGACGACCCGATCGTTCGCGGCAACATGGCCATGCTCGCGGCGTGCGAGAGCGAGGGCCTCGTGCGCGACACCGGCTGGCTGTCAGGGGGGCTCTGGAACTACTTCGGCTCGTTCTACGGCCACGCATGGCTCTGGCTGGGGCACGGGCCGAAGGCGGCATCGACGCTCTACGCGTTCGGCAACCACGCCAGCCCTCTCCTCTGCTGGCGCGAAGAGCAGCGGCCGGTGGGGGAGAAGCCCGGCTACGTCGGCGACATGCCCCACAACTGGGCCAGCGCCGAGTTCATCCGGCTGGCGGTCCACCTGATGATCCTCGAGCGCGGCGACGAACTGCACCTGCTCGAGGGCATGCCTCGCGCGTGGTGCCGGCCGGGCGCTGTGAACCGACTCGTGGGGATCCCGACCGCGTTCGGGCCGGTCGATCTCGAAGTGCGCATCGAGGCTGACGGTCGGACGGTGACGGTCGCGTTCACACCGCCCGCCCGCGAACCTGCCTTGCGGACGGTCCTCCATCTCGAATCGTTCGGACGGGCGGCGGAGTCGGTCCGCGTCAACGGTACGCACGTTGCCGGCGACGCGATTCCGCTGCCGCCGGGCGCGCCGGCGCGGATCGAACTGGAGTTCGCCTCCGCCGCCGGATCCTGACAACAACCAACAGCCCGTATCCAGCCACCAACATCCGATGGGGGATGATGGAGGGCCGAGCTATGCGAGGCCGGAGGCGGGGCCACGATAGCGCGTGGTGCGGGCCCGCATCGCTTCTCCTGGTCGCGCTTCGTTTGCCGCGAGGGCGCGAACGAGTTCGAGGCCTTCATCAGGACATCGTCGGCCTTCGTCCGCTCGCGCCCGGCTCTACGCGCATGCAGCTCCGTGCACAACTCGGCGACCTGCCGGACCTGCACGTCGTGTCGCACACGCCGCGAGGGCGGTGGAGTTCCGGTCCCGGCGCGACGGGGATGTGCACCATGTCGAGGTGCGGATGCCCGCGGGCGCGGCGGCCGAGCTGGTGCTCCCCGTCGGTGCACCATGCGCGCTGCCTGCTCTGCCGGCCGGGGCGGTCGCCGGGCTTGCCCGGTACCGGCTTCCGGAGGGCGTCTCGCGGTTCGATGTTCCGGTGGTCGCGTCGTGACGCTGAGCGGATCGCCCCTGGCGGCCCCGCACGGTATTGTCCAGCCATGACAGCACTTCAGCGGATGAGGGTCGGCGCCGTTGCGTGTGCGCTGCTGGTGGTGGCGGGCGCGGCGGAAGGGGGCGGGGTGCCGCGGACCGGCGTCGCGTTCCGGACGGCGGATGCGGGCCTGCAGGGGCTCTTCGACGCGGCGGAGGCGAAGTGCGCGTCAAACGTCGTCCAGTTCACGCCGTCGATGCGGATCCTCGTCGAGGGCGGCGGCTACAACAACGCGTGGCTCGAAACGCAGCCGATGGGCGGCGAGATGTACGCGAAGCGCGACATCGAAGTCGCACTGAACAATCAGGTGATCTTCCTGCATGGACAGCGCGCCGACGGGCGCCTGCCCGGCATGGTCGTTTCAACCTCCGCCGCCCTGAAGCGCGGGTGCGACACGAATGCGCCCGAGGGATACGTGTGGCTTCCCGACCCCGGCATCGCCGCCGACTTCGAGATGTTCCAAGGCTACTGCTTTCCCGATCCGGCATGGCGGATGTACGCATGGGCGGGGCGCGACAGGGACTACCTCCAGCGCCTGTACAAGGCCCTCGAGGCGCACGACGCGTACCTGTGGCGCACCCGCGACTCCAATGGCGACGGCATCCTCGAAACCTGGTGCGTGTGGGACACGGGCGAGGACAACAGCACGCGGCTCGTGACGCGCAACGCGCCGACGCGCTGGCCGTTCGAGATCCCGCCGGGCGACCCGCGCACGCCGGACCCGCAGGATCCCGCGAACATGAAGCGCTACTGGGGCGAGCATGCCAAGGCGAAGCTGCCGGCGCCGCGGCGGGAGGATGTGCTCGTGCCGTTCGCGTCGATGGACGTGATGGCCTACAGCTACGAGGGCCGCGCAACGCTGGCGCGGATCGCGCGCGAACTGGGCAACGGCCGCGAGGAACACTGGCTCCGCGAGGCCGCCGAGGTACGTCGGCGCCTGATCGAGCGCCTGTGGGATCCCGCCCGCCACGCCTGCTTCGACCGCGACCGCACGGGGCGGCGGCTGGACGAACTGGTCCACAACAACATCCGGTGCATGTGGTACGGGGTCTTCACGCAGGAGATGGCCGACGCATTCATCCGTCATCACCTGTTCAATCCGGACGAGTTCTGGACGCCGGTGCCGGTGCCGTCCATCGCCGTCAACGATCCGCTCTACCGGAACGACGAGGGCAACAGCTGGAGCGGCCAGCCACAGGGCCTGACCTACCAGCGAGCGATCCGCGCCCTGGAGAACTACGGGCACTTCGCCGAGGTGACGCTGTTCGGACGGAAGTTGCTGCCGGTGCTGATCCGGAACGGCTGCAAGTTCGCGCAGCAACTCGACGCACAGACGGGCAGGCCGTCGGGGCCGAAGGATGACGGCTACGGACCGATGATGCTCGCCGCGCTCGAGTACATCTCGCGGATGCAAGGCATTCACGTCGACGTTGCGGCCGGCCGGGTCTGGTGGTCGGCGGTCGACGGGACCGGCTTCACGTACACGCAACGATGGGGCGATCGCGAATGGACGCTCGTCTGCGAGGGCGGCCGCTTCACGGCCCGGCTCAACGGCCGTGACCTCTTCACCTGCACCGCCGGCGTCCGCATCGTGACGGGACTCGACGGCGATGGGATCGAGGTCGCCGGCATTGAGGCGGCGCGGCGGGCCATCGTCCTGACGGCCGGCGCCGCGCGGCACGAACTCGACGTGGCGCCGAACGAGGTGCACCGGGTCGGCGGCGCAGCCGCCCCCGCGCTTGTGCGCGCCGTGCCGTTTCAGTAGAACCCGCGGATATGAGAGGCATGATCCGCGCCGTTCTCGCCTTGCTGCTCGCGGTCTCGCCCGGGCTACGGGCCGCCGGGACGGTGAAGCCGGCGGACCGCCCGAACGTGATCATCCTGCTGGCCGACGACATGGGCTACGGCGATCTGCGGTGCTTCAACCCGCAGTCGAAGATCGGCACGCCTCACATCGACCGGCTGGCGCGGGAGGGAATGCGGTTCACGGACGCCCACGCCGCGGGCTCCATCTGCGTGCCGAGCCGGTATGGGCTGCTGTCCGGCCGGCTGCCGTTCCGTACGTGGAGCGCGAAGGACGCGCAGCCCCGGAGCCGCAACGGGCGAGACATACTCCATTTCCCGCCCCCGATGATCCAGCACGAGCCGGACCGACTGAACCTCGCGACGATGCTGAGGCGGCAGGGCTATGCAACAGCCTGCGTCGGCAAGTGGCACCAGGGGATGTCGCGGGACGCGCAGTCGGACGGCACCTTGAAGACCACGCCGGTGGACGCCGGTTTCGACTACTACTTCGGCTTCGACGCGCCCGAGCAGGCGCCCTATGCCTTCATCGAGAACAAGCGCTTCACGGTCGCGCCGACTGCATCCATGGATGACCATCCCGGTACGGATGTCACCAACCCCGAAACCCAGGGCGCGCACTGGCGGAAGGGGCCGGCGGCGCCCGGTTGGAGGTTCGAGGATGTCCTGCCCACCCTTGCGGACAAGGCCGACGCGTGGCTGGCGAAGCAAGCGGCGGTCGGCGGCGCGAAGCCGTTCTTCCTCTACTACGCGTTCCCCGCGCCGCATGCGCCGTGGACGGCGGCGGATGAGTTCAAAGGCAGGAGCGGCGCGGGGCTGTACGGCGACTACGTCATGACGGTGGATGCGATGGTCGGCCGGGTGTTGGCCACGCTGGAGAAGGCGGGGCTCAAGGATAACACGCTGATCCTCTTCTCCAGCGACAACGGGCCGGTCTGGTATCCGGAGGACGTCGCCCGGTTCGGCCACCGCGCGGCCGGTCCGTGGAACGGCATGAAGGGCGCCCTCACCGAGGCCGGCCACCGCGTGCCGTTCATCGTCCGCTGGCCGGGCCGGATCGATCCGGGGGCGACATGCGGGGCACTGGTCTGCTTCACCGACCTGATGGCCACGCTCGCGGCGGTCACGGGGGCGGAACTGCCGGCCGGCGCGGGCGAGGACAGTTTCGATATCTCGCCGCTCCTCCGCGGCCAGAAGCCCGCGCGGCCCGTCCGGGAGCGCCTCGTGCACGTCAACTACGGCTCGTACACGCTCGCCATCCGCGAGGGCGACTGGAAGCTGATCCTGCCGGAATGGGTCTACACGGCGAAGGACGGCGCGATCGCGCCAGACCGCGTCGTCGAGGCTCCCGGTCGCGGCCCCCGGGTTGGATTCCAACTCTTCAACCTCGCGGCCGACCCGGGCGAGGTCAGCAACCTTGCGGACAAGGAACCCAAACGGGTGGCCGCATTGTTCGAATCGCTGCGGGACATCCTGCGCGAGGGGGTGCAGCGATGAAAGCCCTCGCCATTCTGCGAGTCTTCCTCTGCCTTCTTCCGGCCGCGATAGCTTGCGCCGGCGTGCCGCATCCAAACATCGTCTACATCATCGCCGACGACCTCGGGTACGGCGACGTGCAGTGCCTGAACCCGCAGCGCGGGCGGATTCCGACGCCCAACATCGACCGGCTGGCGCGGGAGGGGATGACCTTCACGGATGCGCACTCGGGATCGTCCGTCTGCACGCCGACGCGCTACGGCGTGCTCACCGGGCGCTACGCGTGGCGGACGCGGCTTCAGAAGGGCGTGCTGGACGACTATGTGACGCCGTTGATTGCGCCCGACCGCCTGACCGTCCCTGCGTTGTTGAAGCAGCACGGCTACGACACCGCCTGCGTCGGCAAGTGGCACTTGGGATTCACGGTCGACGGCGGGAAGAGCGGCAAGAAGGGAAAGGGTGGATCCGCCGGGGCGCCGGTCGGCGCGCGGACGGAGGACGGTCCGATCTCGCGCGGCTTCGACCACTTCTTCGGCTTTCACCATGCGCGGATGATGAAGTCGCTCTTCGTTGACGATCGCGTCACGGCGCTCGTCGAGCCGGTCGATATGCTGCCGGGGCTTGCCCGGCATGCGGCAGAGTACATCCTGCTGCAAACATCGAACACCGAACACCGAACATCGAACATCGAACATCGAACGGCGGACAGCATCCAACATCCAACACCCAACATCCAATCCGGGCGGCCGTTCTTCCTCTATCTTGCGCTCAGTTCGCCGCACACGCCGATCGTGCCGTCGAAGGCGTGGCAGGGGAGGAGCGGGCTTGGCGACTACGGCGACTTCGTGATGGAGACCGACGGGGCGGTGGGCGAGGTGCTGGCGGCGCTGGACGCGTCGGGTGTGGCGTCGAACACGCTGGTCATCTTCACCAGCGATAACGGCTGTTCACCCGCGGCGGGCATCGACAAGTTGGAGAAGCAGGGGCACTTTCCCAGCGCGCAGTTTCGCGGCACCAAAGCGGATATCTGGGATGGCGGGCACCGCATTCCGTTCATCGTCCGCTGGCCCGGCGCGGTCGCGGCCGGCTCGACGAACGGCGGCCTCGTGTGCCTGACCGACCTGATGGCGACCTGTGCGGATCTCGTTGCCGTGACGCTGCCGGACAACGCCGGAGAGGATAGCGTGAGCCTGCTCCCCGCGCTGGGTGCGGGGAGGAACGCAGAACACCGAACATCGAACACCGAACATCGAACGGCGGACAACAGCCAACAGCCAACAACCAACATCCAACGCGAAACGCGGAACCCGGAACGCGGAACCACGGCCACACCGCCATACGGCCATACGGCCACACCTCCGGATGCGCCGCCTTCGCCGGGCGCCCGGCCGCCCGTCGTCCACCACAGCATCAGCGGCCGCTTTGCGATCCGGGACGGTCGTTGGAAGCTGTGTCTCTGCGCCGGGAGCGGCGGGTGGAGCAAGGGCAGGGGGACGGAGTCGCCGCAGCTCTACGATATGGCGGCCGACCCGGGCGAGACGACGAACCTCGCCGCAGCGAACCCGGAGATCGTGGCGCGGCTGACGGCGGCGCTCGGACGCATCGTGGCCGGCGGCCGCAGTACGCCCGGCGCGCCGCAGGCGAACGATGTCCGGGTCGATCCCGCCGGCGCGGGTGGCCGGTAGGGTTCGATTGACCGGCCGGCGGGCCGCTCGCGGGCGCGGGAACACGATCGGTCCCGGGTCGCCGCGCTTGACCTTGGGGGGCGGGTTCCGCAGGATGCTGGGCTTTCACGCCATATCCCGAAGGCAGACGGGGGAGATCATGAACGAACAGGCGAACGTGTCGATGGAAACGCTGGCGTCGCTGTGCAAGCGGCGCGGCTTCATTTTCCCCGGGTCCGAGATCTACGGCGGGCTGAACGGCTTCTGGGACTACGGCCCCCTCGGCTGCGAGTTGAAGCGGAATGTGCGCGAGGCGTGGTGGCGGATGGTCGTGCAGCGGCGCGACGACGTCGTCGGCCTCGACTCGGCCATCATCCTGCACCCGCGCGCCTGGGAGGCCTCCGGCCATGTCGGCGGCTTCGCGGACCCGATGGTCGACTGCCGCCAGTGCCGCAAGCGCTTCCGTGCCGACCAACTCTGCGAGGAGCAGGGGATGAAGCTCGGAAAGTCGGACGACGGCAAGACGTTCGTCCTGCCCGAGGGTGTGAAGTGCACGGCGTGCGGATCGAAGGATCTGACCCCGCCGCGCGCGTTCAACCTGATGTTCAAGACGTTCGTCGGTCCGGTCGAGGATGATTCGGCCACCGCCTACCTGCGGCCCGAGACGGCGCAGGGGATCTTCGTCAACTTCAACAACGTGGTCGACACGGCGCGCGTGAAGGTGCCCTTCGGCATCGCGCAGATCGGGAAGGCCTTCCGAAACGAGATCAACCAGCGCAACTTCACGTTCCGCTCGCGCGAGTTCGAGCAGATGGAGCTGGAATTCTTCATCAAGCCGGGCACCGATGCCGAGTGGCACGAGTATTGGGTCGCGGAGCGACTGAAGTGGTACCAGACCATCGGCCTGCCCGAGGGCCGCCTCCACCGCTACGTCTACCCCAAGGAGGAACTGGCCCACTACGCGAGCGCGTGCGTCGACGTGATGTACGAGTTCCCCTTCGGCACGCAGGAGCTCGAGGGCATCGCGGCGCGCGGCAATTTCGACCTCAGCCGCCATCAGGAATTCAGCGGCAAGTCGATGGAGTACTTCGACCAGGAGAAGAACGAGCGATTCATCCCGCACGTCGTCGAGCCGTCCGCCGGCGTCGACCGCATCACGCTGGCTGTCCTCTGCGAGGCCTACCGCGAGGAATGGGTGCCCGCGGGCGACACGCCCGGCGGCGTGCTCCCGGCCGAGCCGGGCAAGCCCGCTCCGCAGGGCTACGAGGTCCGCACGGTCATGAAGTTCGCGCCCTGCGTCGCGCCGATCAAGGCGGCCGTCTTCCCGCTGCTCAAGAACAAGCCCGAGCTGGTCGCGAAGGCCCGCGAGATCCACGAGACGCTCAAGCGCCGCTGGAATGTGTTCTACGACCAGACCGGCGCCATCGGCCGCCGCTACCGCCGTCAGGACGAGGCTGGAACGCCGTTCGGCATCACGGTCGACTTCCAGACGCTCGAGGATGGCACCGTCACCCTGCGCGACCGCGACACGATGAAGCAGGAGCGCATCCCCGCCGCCGAGCTCACCGCGCGCATCGCGGGGGCGGTCGAGGG
>CAYRFK010000006.1:49712-56374 GCA_964423465.1 uncultured Verrucomicrobiota bacterium
AACGATCCATGGCGATGATATCCGTCACGTGCCGCCGCTGCGGGAACAAGGTCGAGGCCGACGATGCGTTCTTGGGTGAGACGCTGTACTGCCCCTCCTGCAACTCCGCCGTGAAGATCGTCGCGGACGAAGTGCCCTCCGCCCCCGCGGCCGCCGCGGCCCCCGCCGATGCGTTGGCGCCCGCGATGCCGGATCCCGCGCCCGTCGCGGCGCCCGCGAAGCCCGTTGTTGCGGCGCCGCGGCTGTCGGTCGCATCGCCGAAGCTGCGTCTGGCCGGCGACCGGATCGCCTCGGGCGAGGGCAGGGCGTGTCCCAAGTGCAGCTTCGTGATGGCCGAGGATGACATCGTCTGTGCCAACTGCGGCCACAACACGAAGACGGGCGTCTCCATGGCCGAGGTCGCGCGCCGACGGGATGCGCTGAACCAGCTCCTCCGGCTCTCGACCTCCGTCCTCGTGCTTGTCGCCCTTGGCTGGCTCGTCTGGAAGGCCGGCTGGCTGAAGTTCAACGTGCGCGACGTGGTGATGGACGTTGTGTCCCCTGCCGAGAGTAACGCCGCGCCGGACGCGGTCACCAATGCGGGCCCTCCCGTTCCCGAGCTGCCTCCTCCGGCGCCGGAGGTGGTCGACCAGGTTCGCCAAGAGATCCAGGCCGATTTCCAACGCAGGTTCCCCGTGGTCGACGACGGCGCCGAGGTGGCGCTGGACCGCGCCGACGGGCGGATCCTCCGCGGTGTTTTCCGCTCCGGCAAGGACCCGGGCATGTTCGCTCTCGAGACCGCGGCCGGGGCGATCGAGACCCACGAACTCTCCAAGCTCCGTCCCGCCTTCCGCCTCCGTTGCGACCCGGACTACCGCGACGCCGAGATCGAGCGCCAGTTGAAGCAGCGCCTCGGACTCTAGCTCCGTCCGCGCGGACAGCATGGAACTGCGGTCTCATCGACTCTGAAACAGCCCGTTTTGAGTTGAAGTATCGAGAGCGCTTGTGGCACGTTGAAAGCGTATACAAAGGTTCGGCCAAGCATGTCTAACGTACGTACGCGTCACGGATCATTCTTCCTCGCGCTGCTGCTGGCGTCGGCCGGCTCAATCCTGTGCGGCACGGCGAAGACCACCGCGGAACTGGAGGCCGAGTTCGCCGCTGCGAAGCAGGTGGCGGTGGCGAAGCGGCAGCTGGCCGACCAGACGAAGAAGGCGGTTGACGATCTCGTCGCCGGCCAGCAGAAACCGGCCGAGGCGAAGCTGGCGGCCGCGGCCCAGGCCGTGACCGACACAACCAACGCGAAAGCAGCTCCGGACAAGGCGCTGGCGGACGCCAACGCCGCGCTCGCGAAGGCGATGGAAGGGTCGAACGCGGCGGAGAAGTCCGCCCAGGATGCCGAGGCGGTGGCGAAGGCCAGGGCCGCGGCGGCCAGCCGGTTCGGAGACGAGGCCGTTGCGGCCGCCGCCGAGTCCGACGCCCGGCGCAAGGCTGCCGACACCGCGAAAGCCGCGCTCGCCCAGGTTCAGCAGGCCATGCAGCAGGCCCAGGCCGCCGCTGCCGCCTCCGCGCAGAGATTCAACGAGGCTGACGTCCAGAAGAAGGCGGCCGACGGCGCCCTTGCCACCGCGAAGAGCCAGGTCGCCGCCGCCGTACCCGCTGGCGAGGCTGCGGAGAAGGTGGCGCAGGAGGCCGCGGCCTCCGCGCAACAGATCGCGGGAGACGCCGCCAAGCCGGAGGCCGAGAAAAAGCAGGCCGCCGACAACGCGGCGGCCAAACGGGGTGCCGCCGATGCCGCCAAGGCCGCCCTTGCGGCCGCGCAGCAGGGCGAGCAGCAGGCGCAGGCCCAGATCCCGGGTGCGACGCAGAAACTGGCCGAGGCGCAGGCCCAGAAGAAGGCGGCGGACGACACCCTCGCGAATCTCACCACCCAGGCTGCTGCTGCGGCCACGGCCTCCGCGGCAGCCGACAAGGCGGCTCAGGACGCGGCCGCGGCTGCCGCGGCGAAGGGGCAGGCCGCGGCGGATGCCGCTGCGAAGCGCAAGGCGGCCGGCGACACCACCGCGGCCCTCGCCCAGGCGCGGCAGGCCGAGCAGGGGTCGCAGGCCCAGGCCGCCGCTGCCGCGGATGTGCTGTCCAAGGCGGGCGAGCACAAGAAGCTCGTCGACCAGGTGCTTGCGAACATCAAGAGCCATGTCGCCGCCGCCGCGGGTCCGGCGCAGGCCACCAACGCCACCGATGCGGCGAAGGCCGCCCTGGCCGACGCGCAGCAGGCGGAGCAGCACGCACAGGCGCTGGCCAACGCCGCCGGGCAGAAACTGGGCGCCGCCGAGGCGGCCCGCCATGCGGCGGATGCCGCCCATGCGAACGCGAGGAATCTGGCCGCGGCTGCCGCAACGGCAAACCAAGCGGCGTTGGAGGCTGCGAAGGACCTGATCCGTATCGACCAGGAGAACCAGCAGGCTGCGGCGGATGCCGCTGCGAAACGCAAGGCGGCCGTCGATGCGGCGGCCGTTCTGGCCGGTGCGAAGCAGGCGCAGCAGGGAGCTCAGGGAGCTGCGGATGCCGCGGCGCAGAAACTTGCCGAAGCCGCAGCCGTCAAGAAAGCGGCTGCCGACGCCCTGGCCAATGCCAACGCGCAGGTGGCCGCCGCGACCCAGACCTACCAGGCCGCCGAGCAGGCGGCCGTGGCGGCGGACATCGCCGCCGATCCGGCGAAGTCGCGTCAGGCGGCCGAGGATGCGGCCCGCGCGGCGGAGGCGGCGCTCGGGCCCCTGCGGACCGCGATGCAGAAGGCTGACACGGACTACGCCAATTCGAAGAAGACGGCCGATGCGAAGCGGCAGCAGGCGACGGATGCCAAGAACCTGTCCGGCGAGCCCGGCGTGAAGGAACTGCAGCAGGCGGAGGCTGCGGTGCCCGAGGCCGTCAAGACCCTGGCCGATGCGACCAGCGCGAAGCCGCCGCTCGACCAGGCGCTCGCCGCCGCCAAGGCCGAGGCCCAGCCTTTGCAGCAGGCGTACGACGCCGCCGAGAAGGCGGCCGTGGAGGCCGAGGTCGCCGCGAAGGCCGCGGCCGAGGTGGCGAACCGGGTCGACGAAGAGGCGAAGAAGACGGCGGTCCAGTCGGCGGCGAAGAGCAAGGCCGCGGAGACCGCGCGGGCCGCGCTCGCCAAGTCGCGGCAGAATGAGACGAACCTTCTCAGTCAGGCCGGCGCCATTCCGCAGAAGCTGGCCGAGGCGGAGGCGCAGAAGAAGGCGGCCGAGGAGGCCCTGGCCGCTGCGGCCCAGGATCCGAAGAAGCGGCAGGAGGCGCAGAAGGCGGTCGACGCCGCGGTGCAGAAACTGGGGCGCGTCACCGGACAGGCGAAGATGGCCGAGGCTGCGCTGGCCGGTGTCCGCCGGCAGATTGAAGCTTCCGTTCCCGCACTGGAGGCGGCCGACAAGGCCGCGCAGGAAGCCGCCAAGATCGCCGAGGAGCGGAAGCAGGCCGCCGATCAGGGCGCCGCAAAACGCAAGGCCGCCGCGGATGCCGCCGCCGCCCTGGCCAAGGTGCAGCAGGCCGAGCAGCAGGCGCAGGCTGCCGCCGCCGCCGCCGCCCAGAAGCTGAACGAGGCGGACGCGCTGAAGAAGGCGGCGGATGTAGCCGCCGCGGCCGCGGACAGCCAGGTGGCCGCCGCGACTGCGGCGTCAGCCGCCGCCGAGACGGCGGCCCAGGAGGCGGCGACCCGGGCCCAGCAGATCGCTGCGGATGCCGCCAAGCCGGAGCCGGAAAAGAAGCAGGCGGCCGACGACGCGGCCGCGAAGCGAAAGGCGTCCGACGAGGCCAAGGCGGCGCTGGCGAAAGCCCAGCAGGGCGTGCCGCCGGCGCAGGCTGCCGCGGCGGCCGCCGCGCAGAAACTGGCGGAGACGCAGGCGCAGAAAAAGCCGGCGGACGACACCCTGGCCAACATCAAGACCCAGGTGGCGGCTGCGGCCGCCGCGAACCAGTCCGCGCGGGACGCGGGCGGGGACGTGATCAAGCTGGACGACGCGAACCGTGACGCGGCGGCCCAGGCCGCCGCGAAGCGCAAGGTGGCCAACGACGCCAAGGCCGTCCTGGCCCCCAAGGCCAAGGCGCTCGAGCAGGCGCTCGGTGCAGCCAATACCGCGGCGCAGAATCTCGAGCGGGCCACCGGAAGGAAGAAATCCACCGAGGAGGCCCTGGAGAACCTCCGGAAGAGGATCGTCTCCGCCAAAGAGACGAACGTCGCGGACGAGCAGGCGGCGCAGGCCGCCGAGGCCGCGGCCGCGCCGCTGAAGGCCGAGGCGGATCGTACGCGGGCCGTCTACACCGAGGCCAAGAACGTGGCCGACACCCGGCGCGATCTCGCCGAGCAGGCCAAGGGCGTGCTGTACCGGCTGGTCTCCGCCAAGCAGGTGGCGAGCCAGATGGAGAGCCCCGAGCCGCCGGTGCCGGCGAACCCGATCGACGAGATCCTCTTCGCGAAGCTGAAGGCGCTGGGCATTCAGCCGGTTCTCTGCTCCGATGCGGTCTTTCTCCGCCGCGCCTGCCTCGATCTGACCGGCACGCTGCCCTCCGCCGACGAGGCCCGGGCGTTCATCCAGAATCCTGACAAGAGCAAGCGTGTCGCCCTGGTCGACCGCCTTCTCGATCAGACTGCGCACATTGATTACTGGGCCATGCGGTGGAGCGACATCCTGCGAATCAAGGCGGAGCACCCCGTCAAGGTGTCGCCGAACGCCGCGCAGGCCTATCACCGCTGGGTCTGGGACTCGATCGCCCGGAACAAGCCCTACGACAAGTTCGCGCGCGAGCTGCTCACCTCCAGCGGCAGCAACTACCGCGTCGGGGCGGTCAACTTCTACCGCGCCATCCAGGACAAGACGCCGGAGGGCATCGCGGCGTCGGTGGCGATGGGGCTGATGGCCACGCGGGTCCATGCCTGGCCGAAGGAGCGCCTCGCCGGGATGTCGGCATTCTTCACGCAGGTCGGCTACAAGCCTACGAGCGAGTGGAAGGAGGAGATTGTCTTCTGGGATCCCCTCAAGTCGGCCGCCGTCCCCGGCAGCACCGCGGTGGGCCTCGACGCCATCGACAAGGCCGTTGCGGCCACCTGCCTGATCCCGCAGGCTCTGGCGACGCCCCTGGCCGAGAACGGTCCGCTGGAGGCGGTTTTCCCCGACGGTACGAAGACCTCGGTTCCGCCGACCCGCGATCCGCGCGAAGCCTTCGCCGACTGGCTGATCCGTCCGGAGAACCCATGGTTCGCGAAGGCCATCGTCAACCGCACCTGGGCCTGGGCGATGGGGCGGGGCATCATTCACGAGCCAGACGACATCCGCGACGACAATCCGCCCGGCGCGCCCGAACTGCTGGCCCATCTCGAGAAGGAGCTGGTTTCCAGCGGCTGGAACCTCAGGCACCTGAAGCGGCTCATCTTCACATCCACCGTGTATCAGTTCTCCTCGATCCCGCGCTTCGCGAAGCCGGAGGCCGGCGCCTGCTTCGCCAGCTACCTGATGCGGCGCGTGGAGGCCGAGGTGCTGATCGATGTGCTCAACGGCATCACCGGAAGCTCCGACCTGTACACCAGTGCCGTCCCCGAGCCCTTCACCTACATCCCCAAGGACATGTCCGCCGTGGCGCTCGCCGACGGCAGCGTCACCAGCGGATTTCTCGCCCTCTTCGGACGCTCCGCCCGTGCCACGGGAATGGAGAACGAGCGCATCAACGAGCTGGCCTCGCGCCAGTGGCTGCACATGCTCAATTCCGCGACGCTTCAGGGCAAACTCCAGACCGGCCCGAAGCTCTCGGCGATCGTTGCGGCGGGCGGCACGCCGAAGGAAATGGCCGACCGCCTCTACCTGACCATCCTTTCGAGATTTCCCACGGAGGCCGACGTGGCGGCGGCGGAGGCCTACGCGAAGTCCGGCGTGGCGCAGGGCCGCGATGCCTGGATCGACCTTGCGTGGGCGCTGTTCAACAGCCCGGAATTTCTCATGAGGCACTGATCCGCCCATCGACAAGTGGAGAAATGCGTGTAAGGGTGTGAGGCAGACCGTCGTTCGGCGAGCGGTCATGGCGACAGGTGGAAGGTCGGCTGAGGCGGTGTCGGGAATGATGAAAGAGGCGAAGAACCCATGAATGCGAACCTCAATCCGGACAACCGGAACCGCCTGTCCCGGCGCGAAGCGCTGCGCTGCGGCATCCTGGGCGCGGCGGGTGTGATCGCGGCCGGCGGCGCGGGCTCGCGCGTGCTGGCGGCGGACGCCCCGGCTCCGGCCCCGAAGACCCCAGAGCAGATCGAGGCCGAGTTGAAGGTCACCCGCGACGCGGCCGCCCGCGAGAAGGCCAAGGGCAAGAGCAAGGTCAAGTCGGTCATCCAGATCTTCCTGTGGGGCGGCATGTCGCACAACGATGCGTGGGATCCCAAGCCGGGCACGGGCTATGACTGGCTGGGCGAGTTCGACAAGTTCATCCCCACCAACGTGCCGGGGATCCAACTTGGTGCGCTTTTCCCGAAGCTGGCGAAGCATGCGGACAAATACTCGCTGATTCGCAGCATGACGCACGGGAACAACGGCCACGAGACGGCCGCCTACCTGATGCAGACCGGCCACATGCCCGACGGGCGGCTGGCCTATCCCAGCGTGGGCGCCATCTTCGCCTACTCCAAGAGG
>CAYRFK010000007.1:0-11783 GCA_964423465.1 uncultured Verrucomicrobiota bacterium
AAGGGCCGACACCCGACACCAGTCGCTTGGCCCCGTCTTCATCAGTCGTGATGGAGGGCCGAGCTATGCGAGGCCGAAGCAAGTGCATGGGACGCCACGTTCGGGCTCGCGGTAGCTCGCCCCGCCAAGGTGTTGGTTGTTGGATGTTGGCTGTTGGGCGTTGGATTGTCCTATTCCAGCGCCGGGCCGGCGATCTGCTCGCCGCGCTGCTGGCGCGACTGGTCAGCGGGGTCGAAGGTGCCGTAGAAGAGCGCGTTCGCATCCATCCAGGTCACGAGGCGATCGAGATCGGCGGGGGCGAGTGCGACATCGTGGTGGCCGCGGAGGAGCATCTTCATCAACGGACTGCCGCGCGCGCCGAAGAAATCCGGCTGCGTGAGCGGCTCGCTGTTCGTGACGCGGAAGTCGCCGGGCTTCCCGCCCCACGCCGGGAACGAGACGCGGGGGGCGAGCGCGTTGTAGGAGACCGTGTAGCGGCCCTGCAGCGCGCCGGACAGAAACATGCCGCCGCGCGGCTTCTCGCCCCCGTGGCAGCGCACGCAATGGCGGTCCAGCACCGGTTGCACGAGGATCGGATAGCTCAGCGGCCGCGAGCCGTCCGGGCCCGGCGCGATCGCGGAGGGTGGACGCCGGAGCGCCTGCGCGGTCGGCCGCGGAGCCGGCGCGGCGGTGCGCGGCTCGTGGCAGCCGACGCAGGACGCGTTCTCGCCGGGCTGGAGATACGTCACGCTGCGCATCGTCTGCACCGCCTGCCCGCGGTCGTCGAGCGCCTGGAACGCGACCGGGATGCCCGCGGGCGCGCGGAAGAAGGCCGAGCCGTCCGCCTCGACCGGCACCGTGCCGAGCACCTGCTTGCCGGGGGATGCATTGGCCAGCCCGACGGTCGGCGTGTTCGCGTGGGGCGTCGTCTTCGGCAGCACCTGCACGATCCGGAGGCCGCGGATCGGGACGTCCGGCAGCGACGGCCAGGCCGAGCGGACATCCTGCATGAAGAACGTCCCGGACGCTTCCGCCGCGGTCTCCGTCGGAAGGACCGGCGGCGCCGTCCGCGCGCGCAGCGGAATCGGCCACAGGCTGCTGATCTCGGGATCGCGGTAGAGCAGTTCCTTGTTGCCGAAGCGGTCGACGAGGTAGAGGCCGAACTGGTTCGGCGGGTTGGCGGACGGCTCGCCGATGAGCGGGTCGAAGCTGTAGGCGGCGAGGAAGTACGTCTCCGACAGCGGCCACGCGCTCCGGTAGCAGTGTCCCGGCCAGCGCTCGGCCTCCGGCGGCACGGCGGGCGGCGTCACAACGCCCGCCGGCGCGTGCCAGCGACCCGTTCCGCCGGGCGAATGGAGGACCGGCGCCTCACTTTCGGGGAAAAGCGCGTCGGGCGTCAGGCGCGTGATCGGGGCGTCCCCGTCATAGCCGCGCGTGACGTCCAGCAGGACGATCGAGCCGGCCGTCATCGCGTGGTGCGCGGCGGCGGTCGCCATGACACGGTGCGAGCCGGGCACGGGCCGGGCCTCCCAAACGCCGACCGGGTTCAGCGTGTGGTTGCCGTAGAAGGCGCGCACGTGGCTGCCGTCGGGACGCACGGTCCAAAGCTGCTGATAGTGCACGGCATTGCGGTCGACGTAGTCCCAGCGGGTGTAGAGGATGCGCCCGTCGTTCAGGACCGCCGGATCCCACTCGTGCGTCTCGTGGTACGAGATCGGGCGCGGGTCGGAGCCGTCCGCGTTGGCGACGGCGAGCGTGTAAGTCGGACACGGCCCGCGCCCGCACCGGTGGAAGCCACCGCGCCGGGTCGAAATGAAGACGATGCGGCGGTCCGGCAGGTAGCGCGGGGCGAAGTCGTCGAACGGGCCGTCCGTCAGCTGCCGCAGCCCGCGGCCCGACGCGCCGATCTCGTAGAGGTGGTAGTACCGTCCCGTCTGCGCCTCCCGGCTCACCGGCGGCGCATCGACCTTGCAGTACGCGAACAGGATCCGCCGTCCGTCGGACGAGACATCCGCGTGTTGAAAGCTGCCCTGCGGAAGCGAGGCGGCGAGCTGCCGGCACCGCATCGACACGCCCGGCTCCTCGAGAACGAACAGGCCCCCGCCAGAGCGCGCGCAGTTGCCGTAGTACTGCGTGAGCTGATGGCTGAAGGTGCCCGGCACCTGCTTGATGAAGAGCAGCGGACCGGTCCGTGCGAGCGGATTCCGCAGTGCGATGCGGCGCCGGATCTCATGCAGCCGGCGCCAGGTGGACTCATCCCTCGCCGCGCCGCGGAGCCGCTCCCACTCGGCCGACTCCGCATCCATATCCACGCCCGCCGTCCGCAGATCCGCAAACAGGAGATCGCCCCGTTGCAGGAGAGTCGCCACCGCCGTGGCGTACGTCGACGGCACGCGCTCCGTCCCGATCCCGTCCTGCATCCGCCAGTCGCGCTCGACCGCGTCGGACTCTGCCCGCGCAAAGCCGGCGAAAACGGCGAGTGCAAGCACGACGGAACAGCCGAGACTCACGGGCGCTCTCACGGCGCCATCGTATCCGTCCGACCCGCACATTCCAAGACGGCGCGGACGGGGCTGAAGGTGGCATGCGAATGGGAAGGGGCGAGGGTCGAGGGACGAGGCGGACAGGACTCAACATCCAACAGCCAATATCCAACCCTCCTTCGCCAGGGCTACGGAGGGCAGGCACCCAACATCCAACAACTTGGAACTCCCCGCCCGGCACCATCACTCCCTCGCCCCTCTTCCTGTGATGGCCGAGCTATGCGAGGCCGCGGGGGCAATGCTTCGGAGGCGCAAGGTTCGGGCTCGCGGTAGTTCGCCCCTCCAATGTGTTGGGTGTTGGTTGTTGGATGTTGGGTATTGGATGTTGGGTATTGGATGTTGATGTTCGGGCGGCTTGTCGCCGCACCGGAATCCTGCAATCGTCGGGACATGAACACGACACCCCGCATCCCGACCACTGCGATCCGTTCCGCCCTCGCCGCCGCTGCGGTGGCGCTCGCGCTGTGCGGCGCGCCGGACGGCGTCCGCGCGGCGGAGGCGCGGCCGCCGAACATCGTGTTCATCCTGTGCGACGACCTCGGGATCAACGACCTCGCCTGCTACGGCCGGCGCGACCACCGAACGCCGAACCTGGACCGGCTCGCGACGCAGGGCGCGCGCTTCACGTCGGCCTATTGCGCCCAGCCGATCTGCTCGCCCTCGCGCGCCGCGATCCTCACCGGCAAGGCGCCCGCACGCCTGCACCTGACCACGTTTCTGCCGGGGCGGTCGGATCGGCTGTCGCAGAAGGTCCTCCACCCCGAGATCCGGATGCAGGTCGGGCTGGAGGAGAAGATGCTGCCGCGCTACTTCAAGCCCGCCGGCTACGCGACCGCCGCGATCGGAAAGTGGCACGTCGGAGCAAACGGGTTCGGCCCGATCGAGCACGGCTTCGACGTAGCCCAGGGTGGACAGGCCAAGACGGTGCCCTCGGTGACGGAGGGCAGCAAGGGCGAGTACGAGCTCACCGCCGCGGCGATCCGTTTCATCGAGGAGAACAAGGACCGCCCGTTCCTCGTCTACCTCGCCCACAACACGCCGCACATCCCCTACGCCGCGCTGCCGGAGCAGATCGCAAAGAACGCGAAGGCCTTCGAGCCGGTCTACGCATCGGTGATCGAGACGCTCGACGACACGGTCGGCCGCCTGCTGGCGCGGCTGGACGCGCTGAAGCTCGCCGACAACACGATCGTCGTCTTCACCTCCGACAACGGCGGCCTGCACGTCCCCGAGGGGCCACACCCGCGCATCACGCACAACACGCCGTTCCGCGCCGGCAAGGGCTACGCCTACGAGGGCGGGCTGCGCATCCCGCTGATCGTCCGCTGGCCCGGCCGCGTGCCGGCGGGGACGACGATCGACGCGCCGGTCGTCAACACCGACTGGATCCCCACCCTGCTCGATCTGGCCGGACTGCCCGCTCCGGCGGGCCTCGACGGCGTCAGCTTCGCCGCCGTCCTGACCGGGCGCGGCCCCGCCCCGCAGCGCCGCCTCTTCTGGCACTTCCCGCACTACACGAACCAAGGCAGCCGCCCGCACGGCGCGGTGCGCGACGGGAACTGGACCCTCGTCGAGTACTACGACGCGGACGCGTGCGAACTCTACGACCTGTCATCCGACGTCGGCGAGGCGCGCAACCTCGCGAAGGACCATCCCGACCGAGTGGCCGAACTGCGCGCCGCGCTGGCCGCGTGGCGCGTCTCCGTCGACGCCCAGACCAACACGCCGAACGCGAACGTCGACGAAGAGCTCTATCGTCCGCTCTACGTCGACGTCGACGCCAGCCGGTTCGATCCCGCGCATGCCGGCGACGCCGAATGGGCGCGCATGCAGGAATGGCGCAAGGGCATGAACTCCGCCCCGCCGGTGAAGCCGCAGCAGAAGAATCGGAAGAACGGGAAGCGCTGATCGCATCCGGTCTTCTGTAGCCGCGACGGCTCGTCGCGGCAATGCGTACAGGAACGCAGGCCCGCGGGGCCACCCGCCTTCGCACCGAGCTACGGCGCGGCAAGCCGTCCCCGGCTACGGCAGACCGACAGAAGATGGAGTCGCAACAGAGCGCACCGCATGAAGATGCGATCCACGCCGTGGTGGCGTGGAGGATGCGTCCGCCCTGGGCCCCTCCGCAGGAGGGCTTTGGATTGCCACGGAGGCATGCTAAGCTCCCCCGTTTTTTCGCCGCACTTCCGGGCGGCAGAGAGGACCGATTTTGAAAAGCAGCGGACCTTCGCGGTCGACCACGATACGAAAGATGACGATTCACGACCTGGCCGGTGTGTACGAACTCGGCCACACCCAGTTCAAGGCGACCCGGTGGCCGGTCCTGTACCGGAGTTGGGACGAGTACGAGGTCACGACACGGTTCAACATGGACGGCGACTACTGCCTGGTTGCCGAGAGCGAGGGCGACGATCCGAAGATCGTCGGGTTCATCCTCGGCTCGGTGGTCACCAAGCCGGGATCGGCCTGGAGCTACGGCTACATCATTTGGCTGTGCTCCCACCCGGGATGGCGGCGGTCCGGCGTCGCGGGACGGCTGACCGACAAGTTGATCGAGATGATGGTCGAGCAGGACGGCATCCGGATCGTCATGGCCGATACCGACCCCTTCAACCGCCCCGCACGCCGGTTCTTCCGCAACAGGGGGTTCGACGAGGAGTTTCCCCACATGTACCTGTGCGGAAACATCGAAAGCAATCCGCGCTATCGGGATTTTCTGAAGGAAGCCCGGCGGGAGAAGGAAAACTCCAGATCATGATACCGTCATGAACGATGCTTCCTACCCTGCCGGTGGCGCGCCGGCATTTGCGGACCTGACGCCGGACGCGGTCCTCGGCATGGTCGAAACGGCGCTCGGCAGGCCCTGCAACAACATCTGCCGGCCGCTGACCAGCTACATCAACCGGGTGTACGAGGTCGGCTTGGCCGACGGCTCGTTCGTCATCGCCAAGTTCTACCGCCCCGGCCGCTGGAGCCGCGAGGCATTGCAGGACGAACTGGACTTTGTCGACGAACTGGCCGCCGAGGAACTGCCCGTCGTCCCGCCGATCCGCGGCGCGGACGGCGACCTGCTGCACGACGGCGGCGGCATGTATTTCGCCCTGATGCCCAAGCGCGGCGGGCGGGCGCTGGACGAGCCCGGACCGAACGAGTGGATGCACATCGGCCGGCTGCTTGCCCGAATGCACGCGATCGGCGCGCGCAAGGCGCCGCGGGACCGGATCCGCATCGGCCCCGACCACTCCATGGCGGCGCACCTGCGCGCCATCCTCGACTGCGGGGCGATGTCCGACACGGTGCGCCGGCGCTACGAGGCCGCGGTTGTGTCGATCGCCGACGTCATCCGCCCGCTCTTCGAGGACGCCGAGACCGGCCGCATCCATGGCGACTGCCACCGGTGCAACATCCTCCACCGGCCGGGCGAACCGTTCCACCTGATCGACTTCGACGACATGGCCGTCGGCCCCGCCGTGCAGGACCTCTGGATGCTCCTGCCCGACCGCGTGCGCGACTGCCCCGTTGAAATCGAAAGCCTCCTCGAGGGCTACGAGACCTTCCACCCCTTCGACCGTTCCACGCTGCGCCTCGTGGAGCCCCTGCGCGCCATGCGGTTCATCCACTACACCGCCTGGTGTGCGCGCCAGATGGCCGACGGCGGCTTCGTCCGCCTCGCCCCCGAC
Organism: uncultured Verrucomicrobiota bacterium; assembly: GCA_964423465.1. GTDB lineage: Bacteria > Verrucomicrobiota > Kiritimatiellia > PWTM01 > PWTM01 > VGWF01. Next base: position 6,203 of record CAYRFK010000007.1, read on the forward strand.
TGGGGCACGCCGACCCACTGGGCGCAGGAAATCGCCGAACTCGAGAAGCAGCGCCAGGAGATCCTCGACGATCTCGAGTCCCGCGGCTGACCGCGCCGCCGGCCCGCGGGGCATCCGCCGCGGGCCTGCGTGAAATGTCGCGGGTGCATGCTCGTGCCGGAAGGAGCGCCTCCATGAACGCCCGCATCGCCGTTGCCCTGCTCGCGCTGGCCGCCGGCGCGCGCGCCGCCGACATCCGGGGCGCCGACTACGGCGCCCGGCTCCCCGGAGGCGGCGATCGCGCCGCGCTGTGGACCGCCTCGTCGGGCTGGAAGGTCGGCCGCGCCACGACCGTGCCGCAGGCCACCGCGGGCGCCGTGACGATCCGCGCCGCGCGCAACGAGGCGGAGGCGGCGCACCTCGTCGTGACCCCCGCGGCGCCGCTCCCCGGCCTCACGATCGAATGCACCGGCCTCCGGGGCCCGGGGGGTGCCATCATCCCGGCGGAACGGGTGGACATCCTGCGCGTGCGCTACGTGGAGGTGACCCGGCCGACCGACGCCTCCGCCGCGCCCGGCGCCTGGCCTGATCCCCTGCCCCCACTGCGCGGCCCGCTCGACCTCGCCGCCGGCACGAACCAGCCCTTCTGGATCCGCGTCAACGTCCCGCGCGATGCGGTCGCCGGCCCGTACGAGGGCAGCCTCCGCCTTCGCTCCGGCGACTGGAGCGCCGACGTTCCGCTGCACGTCGAGGTCTTCGGTTTCACCCTGCCCGACCGGCCCACGTGCGTCTCGGCCTTCGGCCTCGGCCACGACACGGCCTTCCGCTACCAGGGACTGACGAACGAGACGCAGCGGAGCGAGGTGCTGGAAAAGTACCTCGCCAACTTCGCCGCGCACCGCATTTCGCCCTACAACCCCGCACCGCTCGATCCCATCCGCGTCACGTGGCCCGCGGTGAAACCCCCGCCCCCGCCGTGGGCCGACTGGATCGGCGCCGTGCCGGTGACCAATGAGGCGCACACGGGCCGCGGCTCTCTCCTGATCTTCGACGACCGCCGGGACCACACGGCCGCGGCGCAGTGGAGGCACCGCATCGCCATTCCGTCCGGCGGATTCCGGCTGAAGTTCCATCACCGCACGGCGGTGCCGGGACATACGTTCATCGTCTCGCTCAACCATATTGACGCCTCGAACCGATGGATGAGCGGACGAAACAACGACATCCACATCGCCGGCAGCGGCATCTGGGAGGCCTTCGACCGCACCATCACCAACTTCCCCGCCGGTGCGGCGTCGGTCGAACTCACGCTGCGGGCGACCGAGTGGCGTGACGACGGCTCCACCACAGGCCTCGTGTGGTTCGACGACGTTGAATTGATCGATCGCGGGACCTCGATCAATCTGGTCGCAGGCGGAGGCTTCGAGCCCGCCTCGGCCCGGCCGCCCGTCGCGACGCCCGATCGATTGAAGGCCTCGCTCGACTTCACCGCGTGGGACCGCGCCATGGAGCGCGCGATGGACGTCCATCACTTCACCTCGTTCGACGTCAACCTCCCGGGCATGGGCGGCGGCTCGTTCGAAGGCACTGTGGATCCGGAGTTGCTCGGCTTCCGCGAGGCCGATCCGGAATACGGACCCCTCTTCGCCTCGTACTCCGGCGCAATGACGGAGCACCTGCGACAGAAGGGCTGGCTCGACCGCGCCTACGTCTACTGGTTCGACGAACCCGACGCGCACCAGTACGACTTCGTCCGCCGCGGCTTCGAGAAGATCCGCCGTCACGCGCCCGGCCTGCGCGGCATGCTCACCGAGCAGGTCGAACCCGGTCTCGTCGGCGGCCCGCACATCTGGTGTCCGCTGTCCCCCTCGTTCGATCCCGTGCTCGCCGCGGAGCGCCGCCGGAACGGCGAGCAGTTCTGGTGGTACGTCTGCTGCGGCCCCAAGGCGCCGTACGCCACGCTCTTCATCGACCATCCCGGCACCGAACTGCGGGTGTGGCTGTGGCAGACGTGGCAGCGCGGGATCGAGGGCATTCTCGTCTGGCAGGCGACCTACTGGACCAGCCCGACGGCCTATCCCGACCGGGCGCACCCGCAGAACCCCTACGAGGATCCGATGGGCTGGGTCTCCGGCGGCGCGGCGGGCGAGAAGCGGCCGTGGGGCAATGGCGACGGGCGGTTCCTCTATCCGCCGGAAGCGGCGGCCGACGGACGCCCCGCCGCGCCGGTGCTGGACGGACCGGTCGACTCGATTCGCTGGGAGATGCTGCGCGACGGCATCGAGGATTACGAGTATCTCGCCGAATTGAAGCGGCGGCTGGACGCGAGGGGCAGCGCGCTCGACCCCGCCCGCGCCGCGACGTTGCGCGCCCTGCTCGAAGTCCCCGCCGACATCACGACAGACCTGACGCACTTCACGACCGACCCCGCCCCCATTGAGCGCCGTCGTGAGGCCCTGGCCCGCGCGATCGAGTCCCTCGCGGCCGAGTGACCGCGCCGACCGCTCATCGCCCGCGCGGGCCGGATCCACCGGCCGGGATCCGGTCGGCGGTGAAGTCGACCCAGATCACATACCGCGTGTTCGGAACGCCGCGCAGGAGGCGGAGACCGAGCTCGGTCGGAGCATCGCCGAGCTTCTGCCACCAGTGCTCGTCCTTCGGATAACCGATCTGGAACCCCACCGCCTGCTTGCGGAACGCATCGGACCACGTGCGGAACTCGGACACCATCGCGTCGGCGCCCTCGAACTGCTGACTGTCGTCGAGGAACCAGAGGCGCGGATGCCGAAACGACGGCGGCATGTGGTCCGCCTCCCAGTGCTTCAGGAAGAGCGTCGGAAGCGGGCCGAACGACTCCACGACCTTCATCCACGCCTCCGCATCGCGGTCCGTGACAGGCATGCCCTTCTTGTCCGGCGAGTCCGCCGTGCGGTGCCACTCCGCGTCCACCCCGTAGCCGATGACGGACGGATGGCGGCCGAAGGCGCGGTTCACGACGCGCAGTGCCTCGCCGACGTCCGCCGCGCCGGGCTCGATCTGGAGGATCGCCTTCACCCCCTGCCGCGCGTACGCGTCCAGCGCGCGCGCATGATCGATGCGGCTCTCCGCCTTGAACTCCATCCCCGGCGGATCGGCCGTCATGCCCGCGGGCCGCGCGAACTCCATGCGGCAGGCGCCGGTGTCGAGATAGATGGAGACGATCTCGACCACGACCGGCGTCACCGGCCGGGCCGTCGAGGAAAGCCGCGACGCCACCAGCCGCGCCCGTTCCGCCCACCAGGCGTCATCCTGATTGCGCTCCTTGAGCCCGTAGCTGCTTCGGCGCAGGCCGGCGAAGCACGGCTCGGCGGCTGCCACGGAATGTGATGACGACGCCGCGGCGAGTGCTGCGGCCACGATCCATCCGTTCCAACGGCACTTCATGCGTCTACCTCCGGTGTGTTTTCCCTGCGGCCGGCGGGGCCGCCGGCCCTCCCGATACGGACGATGCGGAAACCTCACCCGTGCCGGACCGGCCGAAAGCGGATGCGCTGCGGGCGGTCCGCCGCGTCGCCGAGACGGCGGTGGCGGTCCTCCTTGTAGTCGGCATAGGTACCCTCGAACCAGACGACCTTGCTGTCGCCCTCGAACGCGAGGATGTGCGTCGCAACGCGGTCGAGGAACCAGCGGTCATGGCTGATGACAACCGCGCAGCCGCCGAAGGAGAGCAGCGCCTCCTCGAGCGAGCGGAGCGTGTTCACGTCGAGGTCGTTCGTCGGCTCGTCGAGCAGCAGCAGGTTGCCGCCGCTCTTGAGCAGCTTGGCGAGGTGCACGCGGTTGCGTTCGCCGCCGGAGAGTACGCCGACCTTCTTCTGCTGGTCGCCGCCGCGGAGGTTGAACCGCGAGCAGTAGGCGCGGCCGTTCATGGTCTTCGTGCCGAGTTCGATCAGCTCGCGGCCGTTGCAGATCTCCTCGTAGACGGTCGCGTCGGGGTTGAGCGAATCGCGCATCTGGTCGACGCTGGAGGCGACGACGGTCGATCCGACCTTGAGCGTGCCGGACAGCGGCTTCGCCTGGCCGAGGATCATTTTGAAGAGCGTCGTCTTGCCCGCCCCGTTGGCGCCGATGACGCCGACGATGCCTCCGCGCGGCAGGTCGAAGGTGACGTTCTCCATCAGCAGCGTGTCGCCGTAGCCGAAGGCGAGATCCTCCGTCCGCACGACGATGTCGCCCAGGTGCGGTCCCGGCGGGATCTGGATCTGGATCTCCTCCTCCCGCGTGTCGACGACCTGCGCCGCCAGTTCCTCATAGCGTTTCAGGCGGGCGAGGTTCCGCGAATGGCGGGCGCCGGCGCTCATGCGGACCCATTCCAACTCGCGCTCCAGCAACTTGCGCCGGGAGGACTGCTGCTTGGCCTCGGCGTCGAGCATGGCGCGGCGCTGCTCGAGCCATGCGGCGTAGTTGCCCTTGTAGGGAATCGCCCGGCCGTGATCGAGTTCGAGGATCCACTCGGTGACGTTGCTGAGGAAGTAGCGGTCGTGCGTGACGACGATCAGCGTGCCCTTGAACCGCTTGAGGTACGATTCGATCCAGTCCACCGAGTCGGCATCGAGATGGTTGGTGGGCTCGTCGAGCAGCAGCACGTCGGGATTCGAGATCAGCAGGCGGCACAGTGCGACGCGGCGGCGCTCTCCGCCGGAAAGCTGCGCGGCCGGCTGGTCCGCCGGCGGCAGACGCAGGGCCTCCATGGCGACCTCGACATGGTGGTCCAGCTCCCACAGGTCGTTCGCGTCGATCGCGTCCTGCAGCCGCCCGAGTTCGTCGTTGAGCGACGTCTCCTCCTCCGGGGTCGGCCCCTCGCCGAGTTTCGTGCAGACCTCGTCATAGCGGTCGAGGATCGCACGCGACGACGCCACCCCCTCCGCGACGTTCTCGCCGACAGTCTTCGCCAGGTCGAGCTGGGGCTCCTGCTCGAGGTAGCCGATCCGCATGCGCGGGGCGACGTAGATCTCGCCCATGAAGTCCGTGTCGCGTCCGGCCATCACGCGCAGCAGCGACGACTTGCCCGAGCCGTTCGCGCCGATCACGCCGATTTTCGCGCCGTGAAAGAACCCGAGGTGGACGTCCTCGAGAATCACGTTCTTCCCCGCGTGCTTCGTCAGCCCGGTCAGATGAAATGCATATTCGCCCGCCATATCCGTCCCCCGAAGTGTTACTTGGCCCGGGCTCCGGACGGAAGGTCGCCATCGACGGTCACCAGACGCATCGCATCGCCCGCCGAGGCCGCCAGAAGCATGCCGCGCGACTCTACGCCGCGGATCTTCGCCGGGGCGAGGTTCGCGACCACGACGACGGTCTTCCCGATCAGCGCCTCGGGTGCGTAGTGCTTGGCGATGCCGGCCACGATCTGGCGTGTCTCGCCACCGACCTCCACCTGCAGGCGGAGCAGCTTGTCCGCACCCTGTACCTTCTCCGCCGCGACGACCTTCGCCGTGCGGAACTCGATCTTCATGAAGTCGTCGTAGGTGATGGTCGCGATACCGGGCACCGGCGCGGCAGGCGGCGGTGTCACCGCGGGTGCGGACGCGATCGACATTCTGCACATAGGTGAACAGCGTGGTCG
>CAYRFK010000007.1:11793-55787 GCA_964423465.1 uncultured Verrucomicrobiota bacterium
TTGCGCTCGGCCAGACGCGGGCGCAGCCGGGGGCGGGGCCTGCGAGGCCGGAGCAGACTGCGGCACGACACGCGGAAAGAGCGAGCCGGTCACGCCCACCGTCGAACCCGGTGGCGTCACACCCCACGCGCGGATCTCGGACATCGTCGGCTCCGCCCCGGCCAGGCCCAGCGCACGCCGCACATCCGCCATGCGCCCGGGCATCACCGGATGCAGCAGCGCGGCGGCGACACGGAGGGCTTCGACGGCGGTGTAGAGCGTCGTATGAAGCGGCCCCTTGTCCTCCTGCTTCGCCTGCGTCCATGGCGCGCGCATCTCGAGGTAGCGGTTGGTCGCGCGGACGGCCGCAATGACCTCACCCACCCCGCGGTCGAGCTGGTAGGTGGCCAGCGAGGCCTCCATCTTCCCCGCCGCCTTCTGAAGCGACTCCCACAGGTCGCGCTCGGCGCCGTGCTCGGGCGTGCCGATCGGCTCGGGAACCTTCCCGCCGCAGTACTGGCCGATCATCTTCACGACGCGGCTGAGAAGGTTGCCGAGGTCGTTGGCGAGATCGCTGTTGTAGCGACGGATGAAGGCCTCCTCGGAGAAACTGGCGTCCTGCCCGAGCGTCATCTCCGCGATCAGGAAATAGCGGAAGGCGTCGAGCCCGTACTTGTCGATCATGTCCATCGGGTTGACGACGTTCCCGAGCGACTTGCTCATCTTCGTGTCGCCCATCAGCCACCAGCCGTGCGCGAAGACCGTGCGCGGCATCGGCAGGCCCATGGCCTTGAGCATCGTCGGCCAGTAGACGGTGTGCGTGGTGAGGATGTCCTTGCCGATGAGCTGCACCGAGGCGGGCCACCACTTCGCGAACGTTGTCTCGTCGCGGCGGTAGCCGACGGCGCTGATGTAGTTCACCAGCGCATCGAACCACACGTAGCAGACGTAGTCGGCGTCGAACGGCAGGTCGATCCCCCACGCAAGCCGGCTCTTCGGTCGCGAGATGCACAGGTCGGCGAGCTTCTTTGTCCGGAGGAATCCGAGCGTCTCGTTGCGCCGCGTCTCGGGCTGGATGAACTCCGGATGCGACTCGATGTACTCGACGAGCCACTCCTGGTAGGCGCCCATCTTGAAGAAGTAGTTCGCCTCTCGGATCCGCACGATGCCGGGCATGTCGGCAGGGGTCTTGCCCTCGGGCAGGTTGAGGTCCTTCTCGGTGACGAACGTCTCGCTGCCGACGTCGTACCAGCCGTCGTACTCCGCGCGGTAGATCTCGCCGCGGTCGTGGAGGTCCTGCAGGATGCCCTGCACGACCTCCTTGTGGCGCGGCTCGGTCGTCCGGATGAAGTCGTCGTTCGTGATCTCCAGCCGCTTCCACAGTTCCTGAAACCGGACGACGGTTCCGTCCGCCTGCTGCTGCGGCGTCATGCCCGCCTTCTGCGCGGCCTGCTGCACCTTCTGCCCGTGTTCGTCGGTGCCGGTAAGGAACCAAGTCGGGGTCCCCAGCAGCCGGTGCGCGCGGGCCAGGACGTCCGCGAGGATCGTCGTGTACGCATGTCCGATGTGCGGACGGTCGTTGACGTAGTAGATGGGGGTCGTGACGTAGAACTTGTTCATGATCTCTCCAAGCTCGCCCACAGCGACTGCAGCCCTTCACGCAGCGTGTGGCGCGGCTCATACCCGAGGACCTCCCGGGCGCGGGAGATGTCGGCAACCGAATCGCGAATGTCCCCGGCGCGGGCCTCGGCGAACTCGGGGGCGCCGGAGCGGCCGGCGATGGACTGGAGCGTTGCGAGCAGGTCGAGCAGCGAGGTCTGCCGCCCGGTTCCGATGTTGAACACGCCCCCGGCGGCCGCGGGCACCCGCATCGCCAGCAGGTTCGCCTGCACGACGTCCTTCACGAAGACGAAGTCGCGCGTCTGCCCGCCATCGCCGAAGATCTTCGGCGTTTCGCGTGCCGCGAGCACCGACGAGAACTTGGAGATGACGCCAGAGTACATGGACGTCGGATCCTGCCGCGGGCCGTAGACGTTGAAGTAGCGCAGCGCCACAGTCTCCAACCCGTAGAGGCTGTGGTAGACGCGGAACATATGTTCCCCGCCAATCTTTCCGATCGCGTAGGGCGACTCGGGCTCGGGGCGCATGTCCTCGCGCTTCGGCAGGTCGGGATTGTTGCCATAGACAGCGGCGGAACTGGCCATGACCACGCGCCTCACGCCGCGGGCGCGGGCCGCCTCAAGGACGTTCAGCGTGCCGGTGAGGTTGATGTCGTGGTTGTCCCGCGGCCGGTTCACCGAGTCGAACACGGAGACCAGCGCCGCCTCGTGGAAGACATGGTCCATGCCCTCCATGGCCGAAAGCACCTGCGCCGGGTCGCGCACGTCGCCGACGACGATCTCGACCCGGCCCTGGATGTGGGCGAGGTTGCGCGTGTAGCCCGACGAAAGGTCGTCGAGCACGCGTACGATGTGCCCCTCCCCCGCCAGCGCCTCGACGAGATGCGAGCCGATGAAGCCGCACCCCCCGGTCACCAGGTATGTTTCGCGTTCCGGCACGTTTCCATCCCATGAAGCCCCGTGGATCCAAGATACGGAGCGAGGGCCTCTTATACCCGAAACCCGCGCCTGCGGGAAGCCACCGGCCCCGGCACGCAGGCGAGGGGGTGCATCACTCTTCGCAGACGACGCGGAAGCCGACGTCGTAGACGGGGCGGTCGGGCGCGTAGGGCTGGCGGAAGGCGCTGCGGGCGCGTGCGGGGACGTCGTACCATGAGCCGCCGCGCGCAACGATGAGGTCGCCGGGGCCGGGACTCTCGCGGCCGTCGGCGGCGGCGTAGGGATACGGCCGGTATGCGGTGCCGGTCCACTCGGCCACATTGCCGTGCATGTCGTGCAGACCCCAGAGATTCGCCTCGAACGAGCCCGCCGTAACCGCGACGCGAGCGTGGTCGTCGAAGCGCGTGTCCGCCGGACGCCACGGTGGAATCACCTGCGGCCGGCCAGCCCAGCCGAACGGGTCGATCGCCTGATGCGTGCGGTCGGAGAGGTTCGCAACGTGGGAGAAGTCGGCGTCCGCCGAGCCGTACCCGAATGGCGTCGCCGTGCCCGCGCGGCACGCGTACTCCCATTCTGCCTCGGACGGCAACCGGAAGCGGCTGCCGGTCTTTGCAGACAACCATTCGCAGAAGGCCCGCGCCCGGTGCCACGTGACGCGGACCACCGGCTGGCGCGGACGCGACAGCGACCAGCCGCGCTCGCCGGGGCTGAAGTGGATGTAGTCGCCGAACTCGATCCCGCTTTCGTGCGCGGCGTCAAACCGCGCAAACTGCTCGTTCGACACCTCGCACCGGCCCATCCAGACGTCGCGCGCAATCTTCACCACGGCACACGGCCGCTCGTCGGCCGCCCCATCCCCCTGCCCCATCATGAATTCACCCGCGGGAATGCGGACCAGGTCGAGCGAGATGCCGCCGCCGAGGTCGACGGTGCGGGTTTCGGCCCCGCCCAAGAGCGGACGAGAGACGGCACTCCATGGATCCAGGACTCGCTGTCCGCTGTAGCCGGCCGCGTCGAGGCCGGCAGACCGAGTGCTCCGGAGTGCAGGCCCGCCGGGGTCGTCCGGCTTCGCCTGGCTACGCCGGGACAAGCCGCCCCCGGCTACAGAAGACCTGAGACCATCTCCTTGGATCACCGCCTCCGGATCCTCGTCGATCCCCTCGTACCGCCGTCGCATCTCACGCCGCCGGGCGGCCTGGGCCTGCACGCGCTCGGGGCCGCAGATGTCGGTCCACGTGCCGTGCGCCGGGGCGCCGAGGTCGATCCACGTGATGAGCCGATCCCACGCCTCCGCGTCCAGCGCGACACCGTGGTGCCCCTTGCGGAGCATCTGCACGAGCCGCGTCGTGGCGGCATGGAACTCGCCGGGCGGCAGCACGCGCATGTCGCTCTCGCGTGTCGGCGTGCGGACGAGCCGGCGCAGCGCGTAGTAGGACGGCGTGAAGCGCGAGGCGAGGTTGTAGGCGTTCTTGTTGTCCTGCACCGGCACGGGCGGACGGTCGGTCAGGTCGGGGATGGCGACACCCTCCACGCGCGACGTCCCGGAGCCTGTGGCGAGCCCTGTCGAGCCATGGCAGCCAATGCACCAGCGGTCGAGGACCGGCTGCACCTCGCGGCGGAAGTCGAAACCGCGAGGTGGACCGTACCACGGGCGGATCGGCGCGGCGGGATGCGCGGCGGCGAGGGTCGCGCGCGCGGGCGACGCGGTGTTCTGCGGTTCGTGGCAGCCGACGCACGAGAGCGTCTCGCCGGGCATCGCAGTGAGCCAGCTCCTCATCAACTGCAGCGCCTGGCCGTCCGCATCGAGCGGCTGGATCGAGACCGGCATGTACGCCGGAACGAGGAACCGGGCGGAGCCGTCCTCGCGGACCGGCACGGTGCCGAGGACGCGCTTCACATCCCACGGCCCGTCGAGCCCCGGCGCATCGGGCTCGCCGCCCATGCCCTGGTAGGCGAAATGGTAGGTGAAGATGCGCAGGGCCTTGATCGTGCCGCGCGCGATGCCCCGCAGCCCGGGACCCGCGTAGACGTCGGCCAGCATCACCTCGGCGTCCGTTCCGTTCGTGTCGACGCGATCCGTGATGACCGGCGGCCGCGGCACCGCCCGCAGCGGCACCGGCTCCAGCAGCGCGTAGCCCGGCTGTTCGCGGATGGGAACGAGGTTGTCGAACACGTCGGCGAGCCAGATGCCCCACGGCGCGCCGGCCGACGGCTGGCAGGAGACGAGAAAGTACTTGCCTGCCCCGAGCGAGGTCGACGGATCGCCGAGCGGATGCGGATGGAGGAACTTCGGCCACGTCTGTGCGATCGGCAGGTCCAGCGCGATCGGCTCGACCGGCCGGCCGCGGCCCGGGATGCGTTGCACCGCCCCCTCGGTCTCGAAGCGGCCGCGCGCGATATCGAAGAGGACGAGGTCGCCCATGCGCGGCTGCTCGTGGTGCCCGCCGACGATGGCGACGAAGCGCGACGGCCGCCCCGGGAGCGGCTTGGCGTAGAACATCGAGGCCGGCCAGTAGGAGTTGCTGCCGTAGTACTCCATCTGCCCCGTGCCGTCGGGATTCATGTGCAGGAGGATCCGAGAGAACGCATGCGGCAGATCGGCGTATTCCCAGCGCTGGTACAGCACTCGGCCGTCGGACAGCACGGTCGGGCACCAGTCGTGATCCTGCTCGACGGTGAGCCGGCGGATGCGGCCGTCGGTCCCGCGCAGGTAGAGGTTTGCGACGTGCGCCGAGCCGCGCACGCACGGGACGCCGGTGAACGGCGCGGTGGACGTGAAGATGATGCGTCCGTCGGGCAGGTAGCAGGCGTCGTAGTTGTCGACGTCCGCCTCGTCGATCAGCGGAACCTGCCGCGGCACCGCCCCGTTCGTGCCGGCTTCGAAGATGCGCCAGCGTCCGCCGGCCACCGTCGTCGAGAAGAGCAGCCGGTCCGCGTCGAAGTGGAGATCGACATCTCCGACAAACCGTCCGCCCTCGGGCCGGTGCAGGGTCGACAGCGCGCCGTCCGGCCGCACCGGCGAAAGCACGGCGATCTCGTTGTCGTAGCCGGCGGGATCGAGGCTGGAATTGCCCTGGTAGTTCATCGGCAGCCCGAGCTTGCCCGCGCCTCGCTTCACAAGCAGGAGCCGGTCGAAGTCGAGCAGCGGGTTCGCCAGCAGAGCCTCGTCACGTAGCGCACGGAAGGCTGCGGCATCGCAGCCGGCCGCGCGGAGGCCGTCCAACCGACGGCAGAACTCTTCGCCCCGCGGATAGCGCGCGCCGAAGGTTGCGCGCAGGTCGTCGATCGCCAGCGCCAATGACTCCCACTCGGCCGCCGACACGGCCGGGACGGAGCCCGGCCCTCCATCGCCTGCATTCCGGGACGCATGGAGGGCCGACCTCTGTGTCGGCCGGGCCGGGTCCGCGCTCGGGGGCGCCGACATCGCCTCACCGCCCAGGTCGGCAAGCGTATTGCGCAGAAGCCGCCCGAACCGCGCGCGGCAGCCGGCGGGTGCGTGGAAGTAGAGGCGGGAAAGGCGCCAGCCGAGAACGATCACCCTGCCCCGGCCGAGCCGGTACTCCAGCATCGGGTTCTCCGGTCCGCCGGGCGTGCGCGCGAGCACGTGTCCGCGAGGACCCGCGAGGTGGGCGAAGGCCGGGTAGACCGCGTTGCTCATCCACACCACGCCGCGCTCGGACTCAATCTCGCGGAACGCTGAAGCGCCGGGCTCCGCGGGAACAAGTCCCGCCTGCGAACGGTCGTCGCCGAAAGTGACCGGCTTCGTTGTGAGCTTGTCCAATCCGAGCGCGTCAACGAGCGTGACGGCCGAGCCGGTGAGCAGGAGCCCGTGCCCCGACGCGATGTGGTTGCTGAGCGACGCGACCGCGGCCGGGGTCAGGCTCTCCGGCAGCGCGTCGCCGCCGTGGATCCAGACGGACGGGAACCGGCCCGGCGCCGCGGGATCGGCCGGCGCCGCGCCGAGTACGCGCGCCACCTCCCGTGCCGTCTCCGCCTCCTCGCCCCATCGTGCGCCGACGAAGCCCCGCGTCCGCGAAGGAAAGGCGTCCGCGACGACCCCGGACAGCGCGACGCCGACGAGGAAACCGAGAGCCCTGAACGTGATCCGCAGCATGGCGGTCTTCTGATACCACAACTGCATGGCGATCTCACTCGCGACACGAATGACTCCGATGGTCGGAATCGCTGTAGGCGGGGGCGGTGACCCGCCTGTCTTGTGCACCGAAGCGTTGGGCCTGCCGGGCTCAACGCGCCCGGCTACAGCAGGACTGAGGGACACTACTTCGCCCCCGACGGCCACATCCCCGCGAGCCACTCCACGGTCGTGTCGACGAGCGCCTGACCGCCGTCGGGGCCGACGCGGCTGCTTTCTACGACGGCGCTGTAGCCGCCGCCCTCGACCGCGCGCCGGGTCGGGAGGTAGCCGCCGGAGCCGGGCGTCAACTGGATCACCACCGTCTGCAGCGCGGGGCTGCGGCCCTGGATCTGCACGCCGTAGTCCTGGAACAGCTCGAACGGGTTGGTCGCGATCGCGATGTCTCCGATCCGCAGCACATGCACCTCGGCCGGGAGCGTGGACACCTGGTCCTGCGTGCGGTGCCGGTCGACGGTCCCCTGGTACCACTTCGCGCGGCGGCTGCCGTCGTTCTGCTTCGACAGCGCCCCGACCTGCTTGCGGGCATTCTCCGCCTCCTGGTCCGTCACGCGCCGCACCGGGAGCGCAACGTCGCCGCACCGGTGCGCGAACGCGACATCGGTCCGGATGTCGCCGCGCGATAGGGCGAACAGATCCGCTGCCTCCCGCGCAATGCGCAGGCCGATGTCCTGCACCGCCGTCATCCCGCGCAGCTTCAGCATGCGGTCCTCCGCAGCCTTGCGCAGCATCCGGTGCGGCGAGATGTCACCGGCCGCGCCGGGCCAGCCGAGCACGGGGATGTCGTTCGAGATCGCCGCGCGGAACTGCGCCCGGGCCTCCTCCCAGAAGTCGGCGTTGATGCGGGAGAGTCCCTCAATCTCCTGCGCCGGGCACGGCACGTTGAGGCACGCTGCGAGCGGACGGCCATCGCGGGACCAGAAGAACAGCCCCTGAAGCGTGCCGTCGGCCCCGCCCTCGATGCCGCGGAAGTCCGGCTTGTCCACCTTCCCGTACATCGTCGCCGTTCCGTCCGCATAGACCGCACGCCGGTTGTGGCCGACGACCGCCTTCCCCAGCGCCCAGCTCACGCCGGCCGGCGCGCGCTGAGTCCATGCGTTCACCACCAGGTCGGCGATGCGGTCACCGAGGAACGCGACGTACTCCGCCGGCTGCGTTACGCCGTTTGTCGGGATGGCATACTTCCCCTCCTCCGTCACCGGCGCGGTGTGGGTGTGCGTCGCCGTCAGGACGACCTTCGCCGGATCGATGTCCGCGATCCGCGCGCGAAGGCGCTCGCGAATCGCCTGAACGGCGGGCGGGCGGATTGAGACGAGGTCGATGGACACAAGCACGGCGTGGTCCTTCGCCACACCGCCCGCCCGCGCCTCGATCGCCACCGCGGAGGCCGTCAGTCGGTTATCGATGCCCTTCGACACGCGCGTGTTGAACTGCCCGTCGAGCGCCACCGGACGGTCCGGCGTGATGTCCGTCGACACCGCGCCGACCCACAACTCCGCCGCCGGCGCGACGGCGGCGATGGCCAGTCCAATCGCCCATGCAATCTGTGCTTTCATCGTTCGCCTCCACGTGGGGCAGACACTCCTGTCTGCCCGATGTCGTCCTTTCGGACGGCGGGGCCGCCGTCGCTCCCGGCCGAGCCGGCACAACTTCTCACGGCTTCGCCCCCTTGCCGCCCGCGGACTCCGCACCGGTCTGCGCCCACAATTCCCGGATCGCCTCGACGGTCCGGTCGACCAGCACCTGCGCGCCCTCGGGCCCCACCATGTTGTGCGTCGGCTCCGCGCTGTAGCCGCCTCCGGCGAGCGCGCGGGGCGTCGGAACGTAGTAGTGTTCGTCGGTCGCCGCGGCGAGTTGGATCAGCACCGTCTGGCCCGCGGGGCTCCGGCCGACGATCTGCTCGCCGTAGTTGACGAACAATTCAAATGGATTCGTCGCCAACGCCATGTCGCCGATCCGGAGGACGTGCATCTCGATCGGATGGGTCGCATCCCCCTTCCGCTGTCGCTCGTGGCGCGCCACGACGAGCCGGTTGAAGTTGCGCGTCCACCAGTCCGTCGGGCCGAGCTTCGCCTTGGCATCGATCGCCGAGATGACCTTGCGCGCGGCCTCCGCGTCGTCATCGGCCACGGGCTGCGCCGGCAGCGCGACCTCGCGCACGACGTGCGCGAAGGGAACGTCAGTCCGGAAGTCGGCGGCGATGACGCCGGCCACGTCGTCGAACGCCTCCGCGACGCGGCGACCGACCTCCTCCGCGTGCGACAGTCCGCGCATCTTCTCCATTCGCGCCTCGGCCTTCGCATGGATCAGGGCCTTCGGAACCTGGTCGCCGGCCGGGGCGCAGAAGCCGAGCACGCAGACGTCCGCACCGTGCTTCGCGCGGATCCGCTCGCGCGCCGGATGCCAGTAGTCTGCGTTGATGCCGGGCCCCCCGGCCTGCGCGGGAGCCGCCAGCGTGATGGCCGCGGCCTTGAGCTTCCGATCCTTGCCGTAGAAGCACAACACATCGACGGCGGTGCCCTCGCCGCCCTCGATGCCGCGGAAGTCCGGCGCCTCGGGCTTGCCGTACATGGCCGCGCGGCCGTCGGCGAATACCACGCGCCGGTTCCGCCCCGCGACGGCATGGCCGAGCCCCCAGGCGACCGCACCCGGTTCGCGGTTCGACCACGCCGCGGCGACGGCGGCGGCCATGCGGTCGTAGAGCATCGCCACGTAGTTCGTCGGCTGGATGCCGTTGCCGTAGCCCTCGTAGCGGTCCTGCTGGATCACCGGCGCACTGTGGGTGTGCGTGGCGGCCAGGAACAGGTTCCGCATGTCAAAGCCCGGCAACCGCGCCTCGATGTGCCGTCGGAACCCCTCCTGGATCCCCTTGCGGATTACGCACAGGTCACACGAAAGAAGGATCGCCTGGCCGACCGCGCGGTCGCCCTCGCGCGCCTCGATCGCCAGGGCCGTCGCCGTCAGCGGCGTACCGATCTCGCGCACGATGCGGACCGACTTGCCGCCGGTCAGCGGCGCCGGAAGCGGCGGCGTGATGTCCGCCGTCGCCGCGCCGATCCAAAGCTCGGCGGCAGGCGTCAACGCTGCGGAGGCCAGCGCGACCGCCAGCCCCGTCCCCATCACGACCCGTGTTCTCATGGCTCCGTTCTCCGTGGGGCAGGCACTCCTGCCTGCCCCGCACGCGACCCGGCTTCCGGGTCCTTCACAATCGCCTTCGGTTTCTCGACCCGCCCCGCCTCTCGCTGGCCCCGGCCCGGCTTGTCCACATCGCCGATCTCCGCGCGGATCCGCTCCGCCATCTGCATCAGGCGTTTCACGACGTCCGGATTCTCGGCCGACACCTCGCGGGCTTCGCCGACGTCGCGGGCCACGTCGTAAAGCTCCAGCCGCGCCGCTTCCGTCTTCCGGCCGAGGGACACGTACTTCGCCTCGAGCGGGAGGTATAGCTTCCACGGCCCCGCGCGCACGGCCTGAAGCTGCTCCATCCGGTAATAGCCGAAGCCCTCGTCGTCCCACGGCGAACGCGCGCCGGCCTCGCCAAGGAGCAGCGGCCGGAGGTCGTGACCGTCGATCGGACGCGGCGGCGGCTTCGCGCCGGCCAGCGCGGCGAACGTGGGCATCAGGTCCATGGTTGTGCAGAGGTCGTCGCACACACGACCCGCCGGGATCCGGCCAGACCAGCGCATGAAGCACGGCATGCGCATCGCGCCCTCGGACGTGTCGTAGCCAAACCCCTTGTACGGAGCACAACTGCCCTGCGGAGGGTTGCGTCGCACGGCACCGTTGTCCGGCGTCCAGACGACCAAGGTGTTCGACGCGACCCCGTGGCTTTGGAGCGCGGCCAGGATCTCGCCGGTCGCCCAATCCAATTCCTCGACGCTGTCGCCGTAGGGCCCGTTGCGGCTCTTTCCCCTGAACGCGGGGCTCGCGAAGGGCCGTGCCGTCGATCCGGGCATCGGGTGCGGGAGGTAGAGGAAGAACGGATGGTCCTTGTGCCGCCCGATGAAGGCGACGGCCTCCTCCGTGCAGCGCTTCGAAAGCAGATCGCGATCCGCCGGCGCCTCGATCACCGTCTCGCCGCGCATCAGCGGAAGGTCCGGTGCGGTCGCGGTGCGGGTCATGTCGTCGCTGTATGGAATGCCGAAGAACTCGTCGAAGCCCTGGCGCGTCGGCAGGAACTCCGGCTGGTCGCCGAGGTGCCACTTGCCGAAGATGCCGGTCGCGTAGCCGGCGGACTTCAGCACCTCCGCCATCGTCACCTCGTCCGGATGCAGGCCCTTCGTATCCACGGGCCGCAGCACGGGCGAATTAGCGCCACTGGCCTGAAGGTTCACGCGGCGCGGGTAGCAGCCGGTCATCAGCGCCGCGCGGCTGGGCGTGCAGACACCGCTTGCAACGTAGAAACTGGTGAAGCGTGTGCCCTCCGCCGCGAGCCGGTCGACGTTCGGCGTCCGGTGCAGCGTCGAGCCCGTGCACCCAAGGTCGCCGTGGCCCAGGTTGTCGATGAAGAAGACGACGAAGTTCGGCGGCGCCGCGGAGGCGATTGCGGCCAGCCCGAGCGCCATCGACCATGCCACGACCCTCATTTCACACGCGCTCCATCCAAGGCCAGCGCATCAAGCCGACGCGGGTCGCTTCGGCCCGTCCACGAGATGCCGCGGAGCAGCAACAGGCGGAACCACGGATCGTCGAAGGTCCATGTGAAGTGGCCCGGCACACAACCGAAGACGCGGCCCAGCCCTGTCTCGTACGTCCAGAACAGCGGCTGCGGCACCGGTGCGCCGCCGGGACTGTCCACCTCGCGCGAAACGGCCAGCGTCATCACCCGCTTCGGGTCCGGGGAGGGCGTCGCCGGCCAGTAGGTCTCGTCGCGAAGCGTCAGGACCGGCGGCAGGCCGGCGCACACCGGGTGGGCGTCCGCAACGATTTCGACGCGCACCGCTCCGTGGCGGTAGCGCGTGAACCCGCCGACACCCGTCAGCTCCGCCACGGCCGGGTCCGGTTTCGGCTTCGTCCATGTCGCCGAGTGA
This sequence comes from uncultured Verrucomicrobiota bacterium, assembly GCA_964423465.1. GTDB lineage: Bacteria > Verrucomicrobiota > Kiritimatiellia > PWTM01 > PWTM01 > VGWF01. Next base: position 23,514 of record CAYRFK010000007.1, read on the forward strand.
ATCAGCACGAGGCCGCCGCCGCGCTCCAGAAATCGCCGGGCCTGCGACTTCCGCTCATCCGACCACGCGAGGTAGCAGAATGCCGCAATGACGTCGGCCGAACCGAACTGGGCGTCCGAGGGCCAGCCGTTCGCCGTCTCGATAACCACACCGGGGGATCGCCCAAGCAGTTTCGTCCAATTCGCCTGCCACAGGGGATAGTCGTGCGCGCCAGGCCCGTGGTCCTTCTTGTCCGCCAACAGGACGATCCGCAACGGGCGGTCGGACGGCACCGCCGCGCCGGCCTTCGCCAGCGCCGCCTCGACCTCGGGGAGAGCCGCAGGCGCGGGCGGCTCGGGAGTTCCCCGGACAGTCACCGAGCCGGCGACAATCGCCGCGATCGCGATGGGCAGCAGCCGGAAGCCGTTTCGAGAAGCCCCGGGACGGCCGCCGGCCCCGGCGGCCGGCCGCGGGAGCATGGATCCTCGAATCGGTCCGCGGGGCCGCGGACCCTCCCGGCGACATCCTTCCCCGTGGATGAACTTCATTGACCCGCTCCCGACGCGGAGGTGCCCGCGCGCTCCGCGTCGCGCAGCCGCTCGAACAGGCGGTTCAGACGTTCCACGACATCCGGATGGTCGTTGAACACGTTGCGCGTCTCGCCGGGATCCGCCTGCAGGTCGTAGAGTTGCTGCGGCGGAGCGTCGGGCTTCGGCACACCATCTGCCGAGATGTCGCTGTTGGTCATGCCAGCCTGCGCGAACCGCAGGTACGGGTTCCGGTCCCCCACCGGCTGCGTCGAGTAGCCCGCGCCCCGCCCCCGCACCAGCTTCCACGTTCCCTCGCGAACCGCCCAGAGGTCGGCCGGGTTCTTTTCGAACGCGGACGACGGCCCCGACTGGACGACGAGATTCGTGCGCGCCCCCGGCCCCGTCCCGAGCAACAGCGGCAGGGCGTTGACGCTGTCGAACCCCGCGCCGGCGGGAACGGCCTGCCCGGCAACCGCCGCGAAGGTCGCGAGCATGTCCGTCAGGCACAGCAGTCCGTCGGACACGCGGCCCGGCGCGATCCGGCCCTGCCAGCGCGCAAGGAACGGCACGCGGTTGCCGCCTTCCCACGCATCGCCCTTCTGGCCGTTGAACGGCGCGCAGCACCGGTGTCCCGCGTCGACAGCCGCCCGGTCGTATCCGCCTCCGTTATCGCTTGTGAAGATCACCAGTGTGTTCGTCGCCAGACCGAGGCGATCGAGCACGTCAAGGATCTCCCCGACGGACCCGTCCAACTCCTGCACGAAGTCGCCGTAGGGACCGCATTGGCTGCCGCCCTTGAACCGCGCGTTCGGCGTGTGCGGCGTGTGAACATTATTGGGAACGTAGTGAAGGTAGAACGGCTTCGCAGGAGCCGCCGCGCACCGCTCGATGAAGGCCACGGCCTTCGCGGTCAGGACGCCCGCATTCTCCGCGTTGACCATCGAGAATGCTGGATGGCGGACGCGGTTGCCCGGTCGCGCCGGAATCGGGTGCGCCGGGTCGAGGCAGACGATCCGGCGGTTCTCTACGTACGCGCCCCACCGGTTTCCCACGTCGCCGAAGAAATAGTCGAAGCCGACGTCCAGCGGTCCGGGCACGAGGTCGGCGTTCCAGTCCACCGGCTTTGCGCGCGTGCCGAACCCGAGGTGCCACTTGCCGACGACGCCCGTCGCGTACCCCGCCTTCCGCAGGACCGACGCCGTGGTCTCCCGCCCCTCCTCGATCAGCAGCGCCGCCCCGGGCGTCGCCCAGCACGTCTGGCTCCGCCGCCACGGATACCGACCCGTCAACACGCCGTAGCGCGTCGGACAGCACACGCCCGACGGCGTGTGGGCATCGGTCAGCCGGATCCCCCCGGTCGCGATCCGGTCGATCGACGGCGTCCTGAGCTTCGTCGCGCCCTGGCACGACAGATCGCCCCAACCGAGGTCGTCGGCCATGATGAAAACGATGTTCGGCGGGCGCGCCGCCGCGGCCGGGGCGGTGCACGCGGAACCGGCAAGCGCAACGAGGACGGCGAGCGCACAACCGGACGCCCGTGAGCGCGGGTCCATGGAACTCTCCTTCGTGGGACGCCTACAACTTCCACCCGTTGTGCATTTCGCGGACGAGCATGCGGTTCGCCTCGTCGCAACCGATGAACTTCTCCGCCTTGGGATCCCACGTGAGCTTCTTCTCGAGCCGGGCGGCGATGTCGGCGATCATGCCGAGGCACGACGCCACGTGGGTCGAGTGGATGTCGGACAGGGGATCCCTGCGGCTGCGCACGCAGCCCAGGAAATCGTCGCCATGGTTGGGCGATTTGTACGCCACCTTCTCGCCGTCCTTCGTCTTGACCGGCTTCCAGTCCTCGTCCGGCGCCAGCGACTTGTCGAGGTGCAGTTCTTCCGCCTTGATCCGGACCTGAAGCAGTGCCTCCGGCTCGGCCCACATGCCGCCGCGGTCGACATGAACCCATCCCTTGTCGCCGATGAACTTCGTGCCGGTCTTGTTCACCTTCTGGTCGGTGAAGATCATCTTCAAGCCGCCGGCGTAGGTGAACGTGGCGTTCCAGCTCTCGATGTTGTCCGTGAAGCCCTTGGTGCGGTAGACGCCCTTGCACTCGACATCAAACGTCTCCTGCCACAGCGTCGGACAGCCCCAGTTCGCGATGTCGAGATGGTGAACGCCCCAGTTCGTGATGAAGCCGGCACAGTAGTCCCAGATGAGGTACCAGTCCGGCCACGCGACGCGCCCGGGGTTGTACGGCTTCGCCGGCGCCGGCCCGCGCCAGCGCTCCCAGTCGAAGCCCTCGGGCACCGGCTGCGGGTCCATCGGGCCGTCGTATTTCGGCTGGTACTGCGGCCCCGGCGCGGAGACCTGGACGGTGTGCAGTTTGCCGATGTAGCCGTTGCGAACCATCTCGCAGGTCTGCCGGAAGGGTCCCAGCGCCCGCTGCCATGTCCCCGCCTGGAAGACCCGCTTGTGATCGCGCACCGCTTTGAGCATCGCCTGGCTCTCCGCGATCGAGACGCCCGTCGGCTTTTCGCAGTACATATCCTTGCCCGCGGCGGCCGCGGCCGTGGCGATCAGGGCATGCCAGTGGTCCTGCGCCGCGATCATGACGGCGTCGATGTCCTTGCGCGCGATGATCTCGCGATAGTCGCCGGTCATCGTGCACCCGGCGTCGCCGTACTGCTCGTCGACCAGCCGCTTCGCCTTCTGGCGGCGCTCCGCATAGGGATCGCACACGGCGACGACGCGGCAGGTGTCGAGCCCGAGGAAGTTCTTCATGTTGCCGGTGCCGCGCTGGCCGACGCCGATGCAGCCGATCGTGATCTTGGCGGACGGCGCGGCATCGCCGTCCTTCCCCCGCGCGATGGCGGGAATGATGGTGGGAAACCCGAGGGCGGCGGCGACGCCGGCGGAGGAGGATTTCAGAAACTGCCTGCGACCGATGACATGCTTCATCTGTTCTCTCCCTCAATTAGGAGTATGCGCGCGGAGATCCGCGGGCGCCAGCTTCCGATCGAACACCGCGGCGCCGCTCATGCGGCCCTCGAGTCCGTCGACACCGTCGGCACAGCCGCCAAAGTAGAGATCGCCTGAGCGCTCCGCCGCGGCATCGCCCGCGATATCCGGCTCGCCGTTGCCGTCGAGATGCACTGCAATTCTCCGGCCCTCACGCACGAGGGCAACGTGGTGCCACGTCCGCATCGGGATCTCCGTTCGCCCCGCCAGCATGACGTCTCCAGCGCGGTACACCAATCGGCCGGGCGATCCGTTCGTGCCGCCGATGGACAGTCCCTCCCCCACCCCGCGGGCGAAGAGGTGCCCGGTCACGCCGCGCGCCGTGGCGGGCAGGCCGTTCCAAAACCAGAACGCGACCGTCGACGCATCGCCCGGCGGCCCCGCCGACGCCTTCATCCGTCCGCCGGCGAAATGGGCCGCGGCGGCACGACCCGGCGGACCGTCAAGCCGGAAGACCACGCCGGGCTCGTAGACACCGTTTCGGCCACCGCCAGCTGCATCGGCCGCGACAGGCCCGTTCCATTCATTCATCCGCCAGGAAGCGATCGGCTTCGATGCGAGCACGGCACGCTCCTGCGCGTTCAGTCCGTCCTCCAATGGTCGCCTCGGCTTGCCGGCAACGTCCTCCAGAAGCCCCAGCAGCGCGTCGACGATCTTGGGTTCGGCCTGCGGCTCAAGCCCGGCCGACCTGCACGCCCACGTGTTGTAGCCGCCCAACGGATGCAGGTCGGGCGGCGGGATGTAGCCCTCCTCGCCGTTCGCCAGTTCGATGAACATCGTCGGCTGAAGCGGGCTCTGTGCCTTCACCTTGAGCCCGCTGATCGCGAAGACTTCGCAGGGGCATGTCGTGAGGCCGAGATCGCCGATGCGCATCGCCTGAAGTTCGACGTCGCGTTCCGGGTTCTCCAAAAGCCAGAGCTGCTCGCGGGCGTAGACCTCCGGCTGCGACTTCGCAAGGCGGTCGCCCATCTGCGCGACCAGCCCGCGCGCCCATTCGACCCGCTTTGCGTCCGGCTGGCGGGTCGGGATGCGGAGCACGGTCCGGCGGACTGCCATCGGCACCGCATCGCGGAATTTGATGCGCGCATACGCGTCCGTGGCGATTCCGGCCAGCTCCGCGGCGTAGGCGTCGATGGCCCGATCGCGCTTCGGGTGGCCGTAGTCCATCCAGTGCTGGTCGCCGCTCGCACCCTGCGACAGGATGCCTACGAAGGGCGAACCGGCGTTGGTGGCACCGATCGCGGCGCCAAGTCTGTCGCAGAAGAGGCCGTAGTAATCCGCCGACACGGCCGGCGCGCCGAAGTAGTGCATCGCATAGTTCGCCATCACGGCGATCGGCCGGCCCTGCGGCGTACGGACGGCGAGCAGTGTCATCGATGGATCGGACGGACCCGACGGACCGACCGTGTCCGGGTTCATGTAACCCGGGTGCATGTTGGCGCGGACCGTCAGTTCGTCGAACGGATCGCGCAGCATGCGGTCCGGCCGCCGTATCCAGACACGCGTGTGCGTATGGTCCGGCGCCTGCGCGACGGCCCAGCCGGCCTGCGCGGGCTCAAGCTGCGCAACCGCGCGTTGCAATCCCTCGACGATCCTCGGCAGGGCGAAGGCGACGTAGGCAGCGTCCGGCGGCGTCCCCAGCACCTGCATCAGCGACGGCGCGCTGTGGGTGTGCGTCGCCGAGAGCATGATGTGCGCCGCCGGGATGCCTGTCAGCCTCTCCGCCCGTTCGCGCATTTCGCGGGCGAATCCGGCGGGGATGAGGCAGGTGTCCAGCACACCCAGCGCCAGGCGCGTCGCCCCGTCGTCGAGCACCAGCCACCGCACGTGCAGGGAACTGTGGGCGCGGGCGGCCGATTTCGAGAGGAACCCGCCGTTGACGATCACCGGGAACGAGGTCGGCGTCACATCCATGGCGAAGGCGCCGGCCCGCAACGCTCCCGGCACCGCCACAACGGCGACGGCGGGCCGGCCGACCGGCACCGCAAGGGCCACCGCCATACCCAAGGCCATCCATTGTCGCATGATTTCATCCTGCCCCTCCCCTTCGTCCTGCGCCACTGCCGGGAGTCTCAATCGCTTGCACTGAAGTCTCAGATAGCAGCCAACGCGTCTTGATTCTGCGATTCTCGCGTGCAAGCATGCGTCCGAATGAGCGACGACGCCTCCATCCATGTGGAGACCATTACGCCGCCGGAGGGTCTGTCCTTCCGCATGCTCCGCTGGCGGGACAACCTTCGTGACGTGGAGCAGTTCGACGCGAACGGTCTGCCGAGGCCGATCGAGGGTGCGGGCGACCACTGGCACCTCCACCGCGAGATGGAACTGACTCTGGTCGAGAAGGGCTCCGGCCTGCGGCTCGTGGGCGACCACTTGGAACGCTTTGCCGGACCGGAGTTGGAACTGCTGGGGCCGCATCTGCCCCACTGCATCCGGGGCCTGCGGAAATCGCGCGGATTCTCCGTGCAGTTCCACTGGCCGTTGGATCATCCCCTTCGAGCACTTCCCGAGTTCGCGCATCTTGCCCCACTCTGGGAGCACGCGCGACGGGGCCTGATCTTCGGCGCGACGGCGTGCCGGCGCGTCGGTCCGAGGCTCAAGGCGATGCCGGGCCTCCCGCCCGCGGGCAGGATTGGAGTGCTGCTGCAGGTGCTCGCGGACCTCGCTTCGCGGCTGCCAAGAGAGGCGCGATCGCTGTCGAGGATGCCGTTCAGCGTCCGGGAGGGCGACCGGCATCAGGCCGGAATCGAGCGCGTGATCCGCCGCGTGCTGGAGGCCTATGCGGTCCCCATGCCGCTTCGCGAGGCGCTACGGCTGTCGGGCATGAGCAAGGCCGGCTTCGAGCGGCAGTTCCCGCGGTACGCCGGAACCACGCTCACGGAATTCGTCAACCGCGTCCGCCTCAACCACGCGCGGCGGCTCCTCCTCGGCGGCGGCGACACCGTCAGCGCCATCGCCTACGCGGTCGGCTTCAACCATCTTTCCTACTTCAACCGGCTGTACCACCGGTTCTACGGCGTCTCGCCGACCGGCGACCGCAAGCGGCATGCATCGAAGGTCTGACCGGGCTCACCGCTCCTCCCGGTTTCGCATCTCCCCGATCTCCGGGTTCATCCGGCCCGACGAACCGGGACGACGCGGTTCATTTGGGCGACGGCCCCGATCCTTTCGCCGGCGTTGCGGGGCCCTTGTTCAACTTCTTCCCTTCGGATCTACTGACAGGAGTCATCTCCGTCGTCCGCAAAGTCACCGGGCCGAGGAGTCCAGAGGGCATGAGTGCCTCTCGCTTGCGCCATCGCAGAAAGTTCTCCCAGGCGCGATACCGCCCTGATTCCAGACCGCCCGCAGTTCGCCGTCCACCACCGCCAGGTTCGGCTGCCACTGGTGCCCCTTGCCGTCCGGATAGCGCACCGGGTTCTCGCACCGGCTCGCGCTCGAGAAGAGCAACTCGAGGGACGTCCATGCCCTGCCGTCACGGCTCGTGCTGAAGCAAATCCGCTGCCCGGGCGCATGCTCGGCCGGATGCGTGTGGCTTCCCCAGAGACAGAACCACCGGTCCTGGAACCAAGCGATCGTCGCGCAGTGGTTGTACTGGTGCGGATGCGCGCGCGCATCAAGCACATCGTGGCGCGTGATCGAAGGCTGGTAGACCTCGTACGAGGCCCAGCCGTCGCCATCCGCCGCACCTGCGGCGCACGTGACCGCCGCCACTGCACCCATCAGCATCAGCAACTTCACAAACTCACCATGATTCCACGCGAGAGGGCACCACGTACGGCCACCGGCGCCGGCGACCCGCCCGGCTGTCGCGGCAGGACACCGTATCCCCCGCCGGGCAGACAAGAGTGTCTGCCCCACGGCCATTGGGTATCGGTGGTTGGGTATTGGATGTTGTTGAATCCGTCGTTCGATGTTGGTCGTTCGATGTTCGATGTTCGCCGCTGCCTCTCACATCCCCCCGACGATCGGGAACCAGTCGGGGCGGTACGGGTCCTGGTGGAAGCGGGCGTAGTAGTCGCCCTTCTCCTCGAAGTAGCGGCCGTATTTCTCCATCTTTTCCTCATCCAGCGCGACGCCGAGGCCGGGGCCGGTCGGGACGCGGATGCAGCCGTCCTCGTACTTCATCGGGCCGCCCTGGATGATGTCGTCGGTGAGGAAATGGTAGTGCGCATCGCCCGCGTAGTGCATCTCGGGGATCGTTGAGGCCGTGTGGATCATGGCGGCCAGTTCGATGCCGAACTCCGCGCCGCTGTGCATCGCTACGCCGAGGTTGAACGTGCGGCACACCGCGGCGAGATCCTTCACGCCGCGCGGGCCCTCCCAGTAGTGGATGTCGGTCAGGACGATGTCGACGGCGCCCATGCGGACCGCCGGCCCGAGGTCGTCGAACTTGTTCGGGTACATGTTCGTCGCGATCGGCGTGCGGATCTTGGCGCGGACCGCCGCGTTGCCCTCGAGGCCCCAGGCGGGGTCCTCGAAATACTCCATGTTGACCGCCTCCAGCCGCTGGCCGATGCGGATCGCGGTTGCGACGGACCACACGCCGTTCGGGTCGATGCGCAGGCCGAAGTCCGGACCGAGCCGCTCGCGGCACAGTTCGACGGCGCGCGCCTCCTCCTCCGGCTTCATCACGCCGGCCTTCAGCTTCATCGCCTTCACGCCGAGCGTCGCGTGGAGTTCCTCGCACAGGTCGGCCATGTCCTCCGGGTGCTTGTCGTGGCCTCCACCGGGTCGGTCGTAGCGCCAGAAGAGGTACGCGATGAACGGCACGCGATCGCGCAGGGAGCCGCCGAGCAGGTCAGAGAGCGGACGGTTCAGCACCTTGCCCTGGATGTCGAGGCAGGCCATCTCGATCGCGGCGTAGAGGCGCGCGTTGGAGAGATAATAGATGCTCCGCAGCACCTTCATCTTGATCGTCTCGAGGTGGAACGGGTCGAGACCGAGGATGCGGGGCTTGAGCTTCTGCAGCGCGCCGCGCTGGTCGCCGCCGCCAACCTCGCCGAGGCCGACGATGCCCTCGTCGGTGACGATCTCCAGCACCGTGCGCAGAAAGTAGCCCGGGTGCACGCCGGTATTGTGGCGGAGCTGCGAGTTGAGCGGGATGGCTACGGTGCGGGTCTTGAGGTCGACGATCTTCATTCGGGGGTCTCCACGTAGTCCTTCTTGAACCAGAGGCCGAGGGCCGTGACGATGCACAGCCCACCGACTGCATAAAAGGCCGACAGCGACGCCAGGCCCGTCTCGAGCCCGACGCGCGTCTTCATCCAGCCGAGCACGAGCGGCGAGAGGGCGCCCACGACGAACGCGAACGAGAGCATCAGCCCCGTCGCGGACGCGCGGAAGCGCGGCTCGATCACGTCAAACAGCGACGCGAACAGGTTGGAATCGTAGATGCCGCGGAAGAGGCCATAGCCCGCCAGCGCGAGATAGCAGGTCCACGGCTGGTCCGCCCGCGCCATCCACAGGATGAACGGCGCCCCCACGAGCAAGCCCAGCGCGTTCGCCTCGAACCGGATCGTGCGGCGTCGCGAGGCAAAGCGGTCGGTGAGCCGGCCGCCCACCATCACGCCGACGAAGGCCGCCGCGTAGTGGTAGGCCATCGACGAGAACCCGGCATTGGCGAGGGAGAGGCCGAACTTTTCATGCAGGTAGGTCGGCATCCATGTCATGTGGCCGACGTTGACGTAGACCATCGCACCGAAGGCCGCCCACAGCGCCAGTGCGGACGGCTTCCCCGCGATGCACCTGAGCACGTGCCGGATCGGGATGCGCGCGGCGGCCGTCGCCCCCGCCGGCGGCGTATTGCGCAGCCCCGCGGCGGCGACGAAGACCCAGGCGATGCCCGCGAAGCCGAACGTGTAGAACGCGGACCGCCAGCCGTAGGTCTGGCCGATCCATCCAGCGAGCAGGCCGCTCAGGGTGATGCCGAGGTAGAGCGCGGTCTGATGGATCGCCAGCGCTGTCGCGCGGCTCTTCCCGTGGAACTGGCCGAGCAGCGACGTCGCTGCAGGGTAGTAGAACGCCTCCCCGCCGCCCGTCGTGATGCTGCGGAAGACAATCAGGCCGATCAGTCCGCCGCCAAGGCCCGTGCACAACGTGCCCGCGCTGAAAACGAGGAGGCTCGCGACGATGATCCACTTCCGCGGCAGGAAATCGCCCGCAAAGCCGGCGAGTGGAACGCAGATACCGTAGACAGCCGTGAAGATCGTGCCGACGAGGCCAAGTTGGACGTCGGTCAGGCCGAGGTCGGCGCGGATCAGCGGCATCACCGCATTGAAGATCTGCCGGTCGCCCTGATGGAGAAAGAACGCGACCCACAGCAGACCGACCAGCCGCCACTTGTAGCCGCCGGCCTCCCCCGCCATCGCAGATCTCTCCGGAACGTGCATGTGCCGTACCCCCCTGCCATCCGTCCCATCTGTCCGATCGGTCCGATCCGCGAAACCCGCGGCACCGCGTGACCGGATGCTGGACGAATGGCCGCCGCGGGGCAACGGTTATCGCTTGCCGGATTGCATCGGGTGCTTGCATATTCTTCTCATGAACCCGCCCGATGCCGCCGCGCCCGTGTCGCGACTGGAGGAGTGGTCGTCGCTTCATCCGCAGCTGTTCTGGGTCTACCGAGGCGACGTGCATCCGCTGGGGCGGCGCGTGGAGACGAAGGACCCCCGCCTGATCGCGTGGCTGCTGCTGGCCGGATCCGTGGAGGTGCGGGCACGGGCAGGACGCTGGCGCGCCGCGGAGGGCGAATGGTTGTTTCCGCCTTCGCACGGGCGTACACAGCATTTCTCCGCCGGCGCGCAGATTCTCTCGCTGAGCTTCCGCGTCGACTGGCCCGGAGGGCGGTCGCTGTACGACACCTCCACCGCGTGCGTCGCGGCAGCCGCCGAATACCCGCGGCTCGAACGGACAGCGACGGCCCTATGGCGGACGGTCGAGCGGAGCTTCCCGGATGCATCCAACCATCTGTTCCTGGAGAGCGGGACGCTCGACGCGCACTGGGAGATCGGACGTCTCTTCCTCGACTGGCTTCGCGCCTACGCGGACGCCATGGCCCGCCTCGGCACGCCGATCTGGCGGCCCCATGCGGCGGACGAGCGACTGGGGCGCGCCTTGATGGCGATCGAGCAGCATCCGCTCCACCGCCCCTTCCGCGAACGCGACCTCGCCGCCGCCGCGGGCGTGAGCATTCCCCACCTCCATCGAATCTTCGCCCGCCATGCCGGCGCGACGCCGCGGACCCGCTACGAGGAACGCCGCCACCAGATGGCCGCCATGCTTCTGACCCAGACCGACCGGCCCCTCAAGGCCATCGCCGCCGACCTCGGATTCAGTTCCCCCGCCCACTTCTCTCGCTGGTTCCGCGCCAAGTCGGGCGCCGCGCCGAGCGCGTGCCGCGGCCAGGGATGCATCGTTCCGGCTACGGGTACACGGTCCGCAGGAATCGCTGCCGCGGGGCCGCCGGAGCGGCCTCCTCGTCCCATTGCAGGAGTCCGGCGGGGCTGGCAACAAGATTCGTGACAAAAAACCAGGGAGCCAGGAGGTTCGTCGATCCTTCGATCGTGTACGGACAGCTTGGAACCCCCGCGAAACCGAAACGCAGCAGTCCTCCGGGGGCCGACGACAGCGTCCGCATCTGCCCGCCAACTGTCGCTGCCGGCCCCACGACCACCGCAACGTCGGTCGTCGCAAACCCGCCGCGCCCGTCGCCGACGGTGTATCGGAACAAGTCGTCGCCCGCGAATCCGGCAGCCGGCGTGAACGTCACGACTCCGCCGGCCAGCGCCACGCTGCCGCCGTTGGTGCTCATTGCACCGACGGCAGTCAGTCCCAGCGGATCGCCGTCGGGATCGCTGTCGTTGGCCGCGAATCCGGAGGCCGGCAGGGCCACGGCGTGGTCCATCAGGGCCGCCCGCGCGTCCGCAACCCCGACGGGCGGCAGATTGACCGCCAGTGCCGCCACCGCGCTGGTCACGGGTCCCGATCCGTTTGCGACGATCACCCGGTAGCCCCCCTCGTCGGGCTTGCCCGCAACGGGGATGGAAAGCAGCCGGTTCGTGGCGCCGTCCAGCGGCGCGCCGTCGCGGAACCACTGGTAGGTCAGCGGCGCCGAGCCGGCAGCGACGACCTCGAACGATGCGGCGCCCTGGTCCTGCACCAGCAGGCCGTCGGGCTCGTCGAGCACCTGCGGCAGCCCCGCCCCCCGCGGCAGGCCGACGCCGCGCAACTCGGCGCGGAAGCCGGTCGGCCCCGTCGGCGGCGCGTTGCTGATGACGAACTCGATGATGTTGCTTCCGGCGACGAACCCGTTGGTGAGGACGAACGACGCCCACGCCGTGTACCCGGCCGCCGCACCGACGCCTGCCGAGACTCCGTTGACCCGGATCTCCGCACCCACGTTGTCCATCGCCCAACGCCCCTCGATCCGCGCCGACGCCGGGTCCACGGTGTCGAGAAGAAATGCGGTCCGATAGACGTACAGGCCCGGCAGGTTGCCGCCGTAGCCCAGCGTGTTCAGCATCGGCGCGATCCACTTCGACGCAGGGCCGTTGGTCATATAGCGGGTCGCGTCGATCGGATACGCATCGTCCATCACGATTGCCGCCGGACCCGGGTACGACGGATCGGCGCTATAGGTGAGCCGGTAATGGACGTCGGCCGATCCGCCGGGTGTGAACGCGCCAGTGGCGTCGATTCCGGTGTTGAACAGCTCGGAAAACGCGAGACCCACGCGCACAACGGACACCTGGCTGGTCGCCTGCCCGTATGCGTTCGATGCGATCATCCGGTAGGCCCCCGACTGGCCGAGGTCCAACGACACCACGTCGAGCGTGCTGTTGGTCTCCCCCGGCAGATCGGCGCCGTCGCGCTGCCACTGAAACAGCAGCGGCGTGGCCCCGATCGCCACCGCCGTCCTATGCAGGGATTCCCCCGCCACGAACCACGCCTCCGCCGGCAGCGGCTGCGCTGCGAACTCGGGCGGTGTCAGCGGTGCCTCAAGCACGCCAACGGCGTCGAGCAGCACCGAGTCGCCCCCGTTCTTTACGAACGTCAGCGTCATCGATTCCGCGGTCGCCATCATCAACTCGCTTGCGACCACACGGTAGTCCCCGGTGGCCACGACATGCGAGGCCACGACCTCCTCGCCGCCCAGCGTGACCGACAGCGATGGCGCAGGCTGGCCGCTCCGCGCGTTCTCGTAGAACTTCACGTAGTACCAGTTCCCCGGCGTGAAGCCGTCGATGACCTGGTTCAGCGTGCAGTTCGCCTGCATGAAGGCCGCCTGCTTCCCGTCCGGGATCGTTCCGTTGTTGGCGAAGGGGCTGCTCGCGGGGTTGTTCGCCACGCCCGCGTACGAAAGCGGGTTGATGCCGACCTGGTTGGATGCGGAGGTCCAGCCGGTGATCGGAAAGTTCGTCCCCACGTAGCCCGGCGTGACCGTGAAGGCATCCGCCTCGAAGCTCGGGTTCACCACCGGCAGCCCCACCTCGACCACGGAATTGGAGCTGACGACGGTCCCGAGCGTGTTCGAGACGACCAGCGTGTAGGTGCCTGCCTCGGCCGTGGTCACCGCGGCCAGCGTCAGGTTCGCATTCGTCGCACCATCGAGATCCACCCCGTTGCGACGCCATTGGTAGAAGAGCGGCCCGACACCGCCGGTGAAGCCGTGGAGCGTTACGTCGGTCCCCGCCCCGACCCACTGCGCCGCCCGGGGCTGGCGGTAGACGACAGGCGCGTTGGTGGAGGCCAGTTCGTAGTTGCTGATGCCGTAGAGATGAAGGGTCGAGGCGGCGTCGCTCGCGGCGATGCCGATCGTCACGGATCCGGAGGCATCGGCCACGTACCGGTGCGAAATCCGGATGCCGCCGTTGTTGTCGAACTCGTCCTGGTTCACGGTCATGCGGTCCGACCCGACGCTGAACGTGCCCGCCCGGGCGTAACTCCTCGCATCGAACCCGACGGAGTACACGGTGGCGACATACTCCACTCCGGGGACCAGGCCGAGGAGTGTCAGATTCTCCACCGCGCCGCCCACGATGAAGTCCCGCCCGAGCAGCGCGCTCCCGCCGCCCGACGCGACCGGCACATTGGCGTCGTTGAGATAGAAGTTCGGAAGCCCGGTCGCCACGAACGCGCCGGGCACCGAGGGGTTGCCGCGGGCCAGCCCCTTGAACGGCACGCCGGCGATCGACGTGTCGTCGGCCGCACCGAACTTGAACGCGTGGGTGTGTGGCGCGACGGGTCGACGCCGGAGGACGCATCGTCGCTCCAGGGAGCCACCGACCAGCGGCCGGAGGAGACGCCAACGCGAAAGTCGTCGAGAAGCACGGTTGAATCGCCGACTCCGTCGTTCGTCAGCGACAGCGTGTGCGTCGACGCCGACGCCGTGAAATCGAATGCGGCGTAACGATAGGGATTTGTGGTCCCGACGTTGGAGACCAGCGCGTCCAACCGGCCCGCCTCGTCGATGGCGGCCCGCAGCGTCGGCTTCGTCGTGATCGTGCGCGCGTTGTAGCGCCACGACACCGTGTAGCTTTCGCCGGGCGTCAGGCCGGTCAGCGTGGTCGAGAGGTGGTTCGTGCTGCCGTTGCTCTGGATGAAGCCGACCTGGCGGCCCTCGGGAACCGCACCGTTGTTGGCGAGCACCGACTGCCCGTCGATCAGTGGATTGACGCCGATGCGCCCGGGATTGGACGCCGTCCAGCCCGAGATCGCCACGTTGGAGTTGATGTATCCGGGAGGCGTGAAGAAGCTGTCGGCCTCGAATCCGGGGTTAGCGATCGGACCGAACGACAGCGCGGATGCCGAACTCGTCACCGCACTGGCACCGCTGTAGACGATCACCGAGTAGGCCCCGGTGCTGGAGGCATCCGTCACGGGGACGAGCAGCGTGGAAACAACCTCGCCGTCGATCGGCACGCCGTCCTTCATCCACTGGTAGGTCAGCGGTTCGGCCCCCGAGGCCGCCACGCGGAACGTGGCGGAGAACCCGGGCGAGGCGACATGGGCCGCGGGCTGCACGGGGCCGACGGCGGGCAGCCCGGGCGGTAGCGCCTCGCGATTGCTGAAGCCGTAGACGTGGATCGTAGCGTCCCGCAGCGGCGTGCAGGCGAGCGTCATCACGCCGTTCGACGGCGCGGTGTAACGGCACGCAATGAGGATGCCCTGGTTGTTGCCGAATGTGCCCTGGTTCACCGTGAGACGGTCGGTGCCCGCGATAAACGTCGCAGACCTGCCGTACTCGGGCGTATCCCAACCGACCGAATAGAACGTCGCGACGTACTCCGCGCCCGGCACGAGCCCTCCGATCGTGATCGATTCCGGGTTGCCGCCGTAGATGAACCGTGTCGCCAGCGCCGCGCCGCCACCACCGTTCGTCGTCACGGAATTGGCATCGGCGGCCGTCTGCACGGCCGGCAGCCCGCTGCTGTACATCTCGACGGGAGCCACCGGGTTCGCGCCGGCCAGGCCGCGGAACGTGATACCGTTGATCGTCGCGCCGGCCGCCGTGCTGTCGAAGTTGTACGCGTGCGTGTACGTGTACGCCGGATCGACGCCGGACGTGGCATCGTTGGTCCACACCGCGATCGACCACCCGCCGGTGTTGACGCCGATCGAGAAATCGTCCACGAGGAGCGCGCACTCGTGCGGCCGGTTGTTGGTCATGGTCAGCGTCTGCGACTCCGCCGCCGCCGTGAAATCGAAGGCGATGTACCGGTAGGGATTGCCCCCCGTGACAGACGTGAGATTGGTCAGGCTCAGCACGGTCTCTCCGTCGATCGCGGCCCGCAGGTTCGCGTTCGTGACCGCCACCGTGTTGCTGCGCGCGTTGCACCGGAAGTTCACCTTGTAGGTCTGTCCGGGCGTGAGCCCTGTGAGGGTCGTGCCGAGAACCGCCGGCGGCACGGCGCCCGTGGTGCCCCGGAGGAATGCAACGCGCGTCCCGTTCGGCACCGCCCCGTTGTTGGCGAAGAGACTCTGCCCTCCCGCGGGATTCAGTCCGACAAGATCCGCCCGGTTCGCCGTCCACCCGGTGATCGGCGCGTTGACGCTGACGTATCCCGGCGCCGTGGCGAACGTGTCGGCCTCGAAGCTCGCGTTCGAAATCGTCTGTGATCGGGCGCCCTCCCCATGGACCAGCGCCGCCACCGCCAGCGCCGCCACCGCCCCGCGACCTCCCGTGAAGAACACCCCGGTCTTCATGCACATGACCGCCTCCCCCGCGATGAGGGGCCGCATCGGGGCTCCGAGCGGCCCGACAGAGTTGTACTCGTGTCATCCTCACCCCCGGCCGGACCTCAGGCAAGCGATTTCTCGCCAGCGAGGCACGCCGCCCCCGGCCCCATCGGCCTCCAAATCCACGGCGGACTGAAGATGAAGGTTGAGTTCCGCAGTATCCGCGACAAGCCGCTCGCGCCGTAGCCCGACACGAGGAAAGACGACACCAAGACGCAAAGGGCGCAAAGCGGCCCACGCCGCCCAAGTGTCCAGGCCTTGGAAGGACGCCGGGGCGGGTCTTCCGGGGATTGGAAAACCCTTCAACGGTGCCGTCTCGGGGAAGAGCGCGGGGACTCCAGCATCACAACTCCAAGGGGTCCGACAGTTTGACGATACGGATCCGCCGGAAGCGGCTGAAGTCGCGGTCCGCGGTGAGCAGCCGGCTCGCGCCATGCTCGATGCAGAGCGCCGCAATCTGCGCGTCGAATACGAGATTCCCTCGCGCATCGCCTTCGAGGAGCACCTCGGAAAGCAGAGGGAGGAATCGAGGTCCCGGGAGCAGGACCCGCACCGACGGGCTGCCGAGCAGGCTGTCCACGGCCGCCCATGCCATCTCAACGGTCGAGGGCCGCTCCATCGCCCGCGGATGCGTCGCAACCCGGAGGAACTCGCCGACACAGAAGACCGGCAGCGCCCACGGCACCTGGCCTTCGGCGAGGGTGCGCAACCACTCCCGCGCCCGCGCATGCTCGGGAAAGCGCCGGAAATGCGCATAGAGCAGGATGTTCGTGTCGACGGCGATCATCGCGCCCGACTCTCCATCCGGTCGTAGAGAGAGTTCCGATCCGCAACGTCAACGCCCGGCAGCGGGCCGCCGTCGGAGACGGTCCACTTCATCCGGTACCGGGTTCGCGGCGCAGTCTCTGCGCGCAGGACTTCCCGCAGGCCGGCCTCGACCATGCTGGTCAGCGTCCGACCGGTCGCCGCCCCGCGCTGTTTCGCCGAGCGAACCAGAGCATCGTCCAAGTCCAGCGTCGTCTTCATACAGATATCTGTATAACCAATCTGCACATCGGTCAAGAGGCGCGCCGGGACCCGATCCCGGCAGATCCTGATCCAGACATGTCCCGCGTCCAAGGATTGGAAGCCCTCCGGGCGAGGGGTTTCAATCCTTGGAAGCGCGGCCCGAATCAGTGTCGATTAGTGCGGATTAGTGGTTTCCCACCGCCTGCGGGCCGGGCTTGAGGGCGGCTTCGCGGCCCTTCCAGACCAGCGTGCCCGTGATGCCGGGCGGGAGGTCGATGGTGCCGGTGCAGGCGTCGCCCGCGAACGCGAGATCGACGGCGATGAAGCCGTCGGGGTGCGGGAGGCGGGCCTTGATGTGCGGGAGGCGGCCGGGTTGCGGTTCGATGCGGACGGCTCGGAAGCCGGGCGAGGCGGGGCGGATCCCGGCGAGGCTCGCGTAGAGATGGAACAGCGGGTGGCTGCCCCACGCGTGGCAGTCGGACCGCGTGTCGCCGGGCGCCTCGACGGGCGTTGTGAGGCCCTGTTTCACGAGATCCTTCCAGAAGTCGAGCCGGTCCACGATCAGATCCCCCCGCCCGAACTTCTGCCAGGTCTCCAGCAGATAGAAACTGAAGTAGATCGTCGTCCGGCTGAGGTCCGGCGCCTTCAGCAACCCCTCGAATGCGCGCTTCGCGTCGTCGCCCGTCAGCGTGCCGGTCAGCAATGCGAGGCACTGGCCGTGCTCGCTGAAGGCGGTGTGCGCGAGGTTGTCGGCGACAAGGCCGCGCCCCGCATCCCAGAACTTCGCCCGGACCGCCGCCTGCACGAGGCCCGCCTTTTCGCGGAGGCGTGCCGCGAGCGCCGGCTCGGCCAGCGAGGCTTCGACATCCGCCGCAGCTTGCAGGGCGTAGACATAGAGCAGGTTGTTCAGCGCCGAGCAGCCGTCGCGGCCGTCGGGTGCGTAGCCGACCTTCCACTCGGGCACCCAGTCCATGAACGACCAGCCCGGCAGGCCGTCGAGGAGCCCGTCCGTGTTCAGGAAGGCGTCGAAGTGGCCGAGCATCGCACGCAGGCCCGGTGCGCGGGCCTTCACCCACGAGGGATCGTTGCGCCACCAAGCGTAGTCGCGGACCATCAGCGCCCAGATCATCGAGAAGGTCGTCGACATCTGCGGAACGTGGGCGGGGAAGCGCTCGTTGACGAATCCGCCGTTGGAGCGCGACCGGTCGAAGAGTTCGATGCCGCGGCGGACGAGCCGGTCGTCGCGAGTCATCACGTGCGTGGTGAGCATCTCGAGGCGCGAGTCGCCGACGTACATGAGCTGCTCGTAGTACGGGCAGTCCATGAAAGTCTCGTGCGAGCACATCTGCATGCCGCGGACGGCGAGGTCGATCACGCCGGGCAGCGCGGCGTCGCCGGCATCGAACGCGCCCTCGAACTCCAGCGGATAGCGCGTCTCGTCCAAGGCCAGCGTGTGGATCGTCAGCGGCTTGCCCGCAGTTGTCACGCGAACGCGGCACCAGAGCCCGGCGCGCCACCAGTGGGTCGAGAACGGACGCCGCGCCCCGCCGTCGGGGAGGAACGTGTCGACCAAGCCCTTGAAGGCCTTTCCCGCGAACTCGCCGCGGTGGCCCTTGGCCCGGCCGCCGGGCAGGTAGAGCGCCTCGGCCCACCCCCACTCCATCGTTGCACCCGCGCCGCCGGAGATCTCGGCATACGGATGGGCGCACTGATAGGCGCCGAGGTGCCACAGCATCGAGATGGTCGTATTGGGCGGAACTACAACTTCGCCCTTTCCGTCCACGACCGCCTGCCACTTTGGAAGATCCGGATGCGTCCCGGCCGCCGCCTCGACCGGCGCGGCGGGATCGGCCTCCGCGGTGAGCGCGGCCGCGCGGCCCGCGTGAATGCGCCGGTCGGTGCGGTCGGGCAGCGCCGAGGGGTGCAGCCGCCAGCCGGCAATGTACTGGCCGTAGGGCTGGTTTGGCACGGGGCCGCGGACAACGGCAGCGGGGCCGAAGGTGCCATCCTTCCACTGCGGACCGCACCCGCGGGCGGTCAGTTCGCCTCCGACCGCGAAGATGGACGGCTCGCGAGGCGGCGCCATGGTCAGCCCGTCGAGCCGGGCAACCTGCCACGGCGCCTTGCCCGAGGTGAGAGCCTTGTCGTAGGCGCCCTCGGCCTTGAGGATGAAGCCGCCGCGCCACGTCAGCTGCGCCATCGGCGAGAGCGGGCCGAGGCTCCAGCACAGGGCCTCGATACGGTGGCTCCCGGGCGCGAGGGTCGTCTTGTACGTGGCGTAGCTCCACGCGTCGACCGGTGCGCGGTCGGGGCCGCGGGCGATGCGGCGGCCGTCGAGAAAGAGTTCGTAGCGCTCGTCGGCGCTGACGTGGAAGGTCACCGGCTCCGCCTTCGCCTCGAAGTCGATGCGGAAGCGCAGGAAGACGGGGCCGCGCCAGCCGCCGTCGAAATACATGGCCCGGTCGGCGAACCGCTTCGCCAGCGCATCGGGAAGGTCACGCCGGCCGGCCTCGGGCAGGCCCGTAAAATCCGGGTGCCAGATCCACGAGGCGGAGTCGATCTCCTGCACCGGCACGACACCGGCGTTGCCGTCCGCCAGCCGCGGCGGGAGCATGATCCGTTCGACCACCGGCTCCGCGGCCGGCGCCGCACCTGACCCCAGAGACGCAACACAAGCCACCGCCAGCCATCGAATGGACTTCATGCGCTGAGTCTCCCGGAGTTGGACACCGACAGACAAGGACATGCACGGACAGACACCTGGACGGCTCGTGCGATCGGCGGGATGCGCAAGGCGCGTCAGTTGATCTTCCCCACCCGACGGTAAGACCCGTTGTACTTCTTGGTGAAGGCCTGGAGGAAGTCGCCGCCTTCCTTGTCAATGGCATAGCCGATGGTGTGGACCAGCGGAGGCTTCTTGCCCTTCTTTACGTAGCACTGTCCATGAAGCAGCGTAAAATGCTCGACGAAATCCTCGAGACTCCACCACTTCATATTGTCCGGCATCTCCGGAGGATTCGGACGGTGCGGCAGGGGATGAACCGGCGTGCGGCGATTCTCCCAGCGCCCCTCGCGGGCGCCATGGACGTTGCCCTCCTTGATGGAAGCGCCTTGCGGGGCAACCCACACTCGCTCGGTCCGGTACTCCATGCCGGCCGCCGCAGTATTGTAGGCCTCGAGGGCGCCCGCGTTGGCCTTCCGCCACTCCTCCATCTTCGCGTTCCACGCGGACTGCTGGTCGCCGGTCAGGCTCTTGCTGACACGCGGGATGCCGTCGGAGATGATGAGGATCGTGTCCGCACCCTGCAGGAACGCGGCGGTCAGGGCGAGATCGAGGCGCGTCGTGCCGCCGCCGGCCTTCAGGCCCATGTCGACCGACTTGATGTTACCGCTCTCCAGCCCATAGTTGCTCTTGGTATTGTACGGCTGAAGGAATTTCTTGGCGTCACGTTTGTTGTCCTCGGTCGCCGGCACCATCTCGTCCTTGAACGTCTGCCCGGCGTCGGCGAAAGCGACCACGTTGAACAGGGTCTTGTCGCCCAAGGCATCGATCACGCTGCGCAAGCGAGACTTCACGCGCTCGAAGCCGTCGAATCCGCCCCGCTCCGCCTCGACCATGCTGACCGAAACATCGACGCAGACCATGATCTTCTCGCCGCGACCGCGGATGCCGAAGAAGTCGAACGCGGAAACGCCCTGTCCGAAGCCGCCGAGTCCGTAGCCCGTGCCGAGTCCCGCGCCCAGGCCGACGCCCGTGATCGCCTTGAACTTCGGCTGGAAGGAGGTCCGGACGACCTTGGGGTCGACCTTGATCTCCGGCAGCGCAAAATTCGATGGCTTCGTGGCGACCAGCCGCGGCATGACGGCGGGACGGCTGGAACTGCGCTGCCGCTTGGACACCTTGACCTGGTGCTCGAGCTTGCGCGGCTCGTAGGTCTTGATCGGCGGCGGGGCCGTGAAGACGGTTCGTTCCTCCAGCAGCGACCGGATGACCACCCACGATCCGAAGACCAGCATCGCCACCACATGCAGGGCGAGACTGATGCCGGCCACGATCAGCAGTGTCTTGCGACGCTGCTGCGAGAGCCGTGCGTACCCCCACCCCGACAGGCGGAGATTCAGGTCCATTTTGGGTTTCATGGCCATGCGTCCCTTATTCGCCGCCCGCGGCGAATGTCACGTTCTTGATCCCGGCCCGAGCGCAGGCGTTCATCACATCGACCACGCGCTGATGCTTCGTCTCGTCGTCCCCCTGCAGCGTCACCATCGGCTCGGTCTTCGCGGCGTCGGAGGAAAGCTTATAGCGGCTCAGCGTGTGGACGAGCTGCGGAAGATCCGGTGAGTCCGGGGTGTCGAACTCGAGACCGTTGAGCACGACGCGGCCTGTCTCGCGGACCTCAATGACCTGCTCGTCGGCCATGTCCACCGCCTGAGCCTGGGCGAGCATGCCCGGCAGGCGGATCCCAAGGTCGGCCTCGGAGCGGACGAGGCTGGCGGTGGCGATGAAGAAGGCCAGAAGTAGGAAGACCATGTCGATCAACGAGGACACGTTGATGTCCGGCTCATCGACCTCGTAACTGGGAAGTTTCATGGCGTGGCAGCCTCCAGCTCCGTGGGCGCATACACACCGAAGATGAAGTCATCCACACCGATCGACGCCATGGCGGTAAGCACCTTCTTGACCTCCTTGTGCTTCGCGTTGGCATCGGCACGGACATAGACCTTCGTCTTGGGCTCGGACTTCAGCCGACCCGTCATCTCGGCCTTGAGTTCGTCGATCGTGGTGGCCTTGTCGCCGCTGAAGATCGAACCGTCCGCCAGTACGTTCACGGTCCACCGGTCCGGCCGCTCCTTGGGCACGACGCCCTTGGAAGCCAGCGGCATCTCCATCTTCATCGTGCGGTTCTGGCTCACCGACGAGGCGCACATGAAGAAGATCAACAGGAGGAACACCATGTCAATCATGGGCGCCATCTGGAACTTGGCTTCCTCGATATCTTCCTGCACGAAGCGCATGGCCGCGTCTCCGATCGATCAGCCCTGGGGCGGGGTGGACTGAGCCGGCGCGGCCGCAGGCTGGGGCATGGGCGCCGTCAGGTCCGGCAGCGTCACCTGGTCGAGAGGGAGCTCCCCGGCGCGCAGGCGATCCATGATCGCGGACAGGTGGTGCGTCAGGTTGCCGGCCAGGCGGCCGATACGGGCCATGTTACCCTGGAACTTCGACTTGAGGTAGAAGTACAAGAACATGAACGGAATACCGACGATCAGTCCAAAGGCGGTCGTGATCATGGCCTCGCCGATGTCGTTGGCGAGCTTCTCGGGATCGCCCATGGCGCCGAGGCCGATCTTCTGGAACGCCTTGATCATTCCGCTGACCGTGCCGAGCAGCCCGAACATTGGGGCGACGGAGGCGATGATGGAGAGGTAGCTGATCGGGCGCAGGCCGTTCGTGTTCTCCTCGACGGCGGCCTCCTCCATGGCTTTCTCGATCGTGGCGACATCCGTGATGCCGTCGCTCAGGCGAAGAAGTCCGGCGTTGAGGATGTTCGAGAAGACGCCCGGCGTGCTGCTGCAGGTGGCGCTGGCGCTTCGGAAATCCAGATTCGTGATGTGGTTCTGGATCACGGGAACCAAGGCGGACTGCACCATCTTGGGCTCACGCATGAAGATGAAGCCAAAGAACGTCAGCGCGGCGCCAAAGATCGATAGCGCGCCGATCGGGTACATGGCCCAGCCACCGACAACCCACATGCCCCACAGGGTGACATCCTGCGCCTTGGGGGCTGCTGCGGCCGGCGCGGCGGCGGCCGCCGGTGCCTGCGCAAACACAGCCTGCGCAACGGCCGCGAGGACGATCGCGGTCAGGAAAAAGAATACGGAGCGGGTTCGGGGCGTCATTTCTTCTCTCCTTGCGGGCCGGCAGGCGTCCCTTCCGGCTTCGCTTTCGGTTCGGATTCCTTCAAGTACTTGCTCGCGAGGGCGTTCATGTCCTCCTCGGTGCCGAAGAAGATCCCCGCGATGTTGGGGTCCTCGCCGGAGGTGGTCATGCCGTTCTCCATGACGAACTTCAGGCGCAGGCGGGCCTCGTCGCCCCAGTCCGTTCCGGGGAAGAGGCGCGAGACCTCGTAGTACACGTCGCGGGCGCGATGCGGCTCGTTGACGTCCTCGTAGCACTGGGCGGCCAGCATGAGGGCATCGGGGAAGGTCTCGACGTCCTTGTTCTCGTGAATGTAGGACTGCACGACCGCATCGAGCGCCTCGCGCGGCTTCTCCTGCGCGTAGAGCAACCGGGCCCTCGCGAGCCAGTACACGCCCCAACTGCCGTCGCCCGGGGATGGCTCGCGCGCGGCTGCAAGGCCCTTGACGGTGTCATCGAGACGTCCGAGTTCGACGCGGCACATCTGCGCACGGCTCACGCAGGACTCGCCGTAGGGATGCCATCCGGCCGATCGCCCCGCGGCCGTGAACATCGCGTAGGCGTAGCCGTACCACTTGTCGGCCTCGGGCTTGGCGGCGTCCCCACCCCGCTTGAGCGCCTGCTGGGCGGCGCGCAGGTAGTAGCGGGCCGCGGTCATCACCGACTCCGCCGCGTTATTCTCGCGCAGGTCGAGATAAGGCAGCGTCGGAATCAACGCGCCATGCAGCAGCGCGGCGGCTTGGGACCATTTGCGCTGGAAGGCGGCCGCGTAAGCCTTCTCTTCGGGCAGCGTGATGCGGAACTCGGTCTCCTCGAAAAGCTCGGGCTTGAACGACGACAGAACGCCCGGCGGCGAATTGGTCATGCGGAAATAGATGTCGGCGCCCTCGCGCTTGACGAGGATGACCTCGCGGACCGCCTCGCCCTCCTTCATGAGCCGGGTCAGCACGCCGTCCGGGACCGCCGGCTTCGCGGGCGCATTCGTCTGCGCCGGCGCGGAAAGGCCGGCGGCCAGGGCGGCCGCCATCACGATCGCTGGAAGGTGCCGTCTCATAGTCTCGACTGGAGCTTCTGCTTCAACTCCCTCGCCGCGGAGCTCTCGGGAAGTTCCGCCCATTCCGTGCGACTGAGAAACTCATCGAGCGTCTCGACTGCCGCCTTGTTCTGGCCGAGCTTGCCGAGACATTCCGCGCGGGCGACGTAGGCCTTGCCAACCCATTCCTTGTGGGCGGCGTAGAGCACGTAGATGCGCTCGTAGTAGGCGGCGGCCTGGTCGAACTTCCTCTGCGCCACCCACAAATCGCCGCGGCCGTACAGCGCGGCGGGCCATAAGGCCTTCCACTCCTTGGCGCCCAGCAGATCCTTGTAGGCGATGTCGGACTTCTCCGCATCACCCTTGTCCCGGTACAACTGGCCGAGGATCAGCAGCGCCTGCGCGGCATCATCCGAGGTCGCGTAGACCTCGCGGATGATGTTGTACTGCACGATCGCATCGTCGAACCGGCCGGCATCGACCGCCTGCTGTGCGAGCAGTCGGCGGGCGGTCAGGGCGTAGTCGGTCTCGGTGAAGTCGCGAATGATGGCCTCGGCGGCCGCTCGGGCGAGTTCGGCGTTCTTCGCGGCGACGGCGGCATCAACCATCCACTCGAGGACGCCGGCGCTCGCATGCGGGATGTTCTCGGCGCGCAGCATGAACTTCTGCATCGCGGCCTTCTCGGCGTCGGACGCGTTGGGGTCATACTGGATGACGCGCTCGAGGCGGAGCGCCAACACGTAGTCCTTCTCCGTCAGCGACTTCTTCAGCAGCTCGCGTGCATCGAGCCACGCCCGCTCGCCGTGGATCTTGCCGGCGCCGCGGGTCCGGTCGACCCACTTCTCGAGGATCAGGTCGACGCCGAGTTCCTTGCGGTCCCTGCCGTAGCGCGACAGGGCATCGAGGAAGAACTTCAGCGTGATCTCCGGCTGGCCGAGATCCCAGTAGGCCTCGCCGATCCAGTAGACCGCCAGCGGCGTGTTCGACTCGGGCTTTGCGCGCTGGATGTAGGCGGTGAAATGGTCGATGCAGGCCTGATACTTCTTGAGTTCGCGCAGCATCTCGCCGCAGCGGAAGGAGGCGTAGTTGTAGAGCTCGATGTTGAGGTCCATCGGGAGCGCCTGCTGGTAGCGGCGGACCGCCTCCTCCAACTCGCCCACCGCGCCCGAGACGTCGCCGAGGATGACGTAGGCCTCGCCGAGCAGCTTGCTCTGCGGATAGCGCTGAACGAAGGCCAGAAGCTTGCGCTCGGCATCGTAGAACTGGCTCAGGCCGAAGTCGCACGTGGCGGAGCGGAACGACGCATCCTCGGCGAACGCCGACGTGCCGAAGTTCTGGAGGACCTTGTCGAAGTTCGGGCGGGCATCCTCGTACTTCTTGTCGAACAGGAACGCCATGCCGAGCCAGTAGCGGCTGTCCGCCTCGCGCTCGCTGTCAGGGAACTCGCCGACGATGCGACCGAAGTGCCGCTGGGCGTCGGGCATCTTCTCCTCCATGAACGACGCGTAGCCGAGCAGGAAGAGGACCTCGACGATATCCTCGTGCTTGGGGCTGATCTCCAGCGCCTTTCCGAGGATCTGCATCACCTTCGGCCAGTTCTGGGCGCCGGCGTAGATCTGGCCGACGGTGAGCGAGATGGTGTCGTAGTGCGGCCCGCCGGGGAACTTGTCGAGATACTCGTGCCCACGGGCGAGGCACTTGTCGTTAGGCTTGATCCGCGACACGCAGAGGAACGAAAGGTAGAGGTTCTCCTCCTGCTTCTCCTGCGGCCCCTCCTGGTACAGATTGTAGAACATCTCGCCCGCCTCGCGCAGGCGCCGCGTCTCCATGTAGGAGCGCGAGATGCGGTAGAACAGCTCGGGATCGTAGTTGGGGATCTTATCGAGGGCCTGCACCTCGTTCTCGATCTCGGACACCGTCTCCTGGGCCCGCAGCAACTCGCGGGGCAGCCCCGGGGTTTTCTGCAGCCGCTTTACGCGCATCTGCCACCGGGTGAGCTGCTCCTCGCAGTTGAGCTTGAGCGTGTCGTGCGGGTAGACGAGGCGGTAGACCCACAGGGCATCGCGGTACTTCTCGTCGGCGAAGATCTCGTCGCCCGCCTGCAGCGCCGCCATGTTCATCGCCACGCTGCGCGAGGCGAACGAACCGGGTTGGAGCAGCAGCGGGACCATCGGGTAGACCTTGTCCACCGTGCCGTCCTTGAAGTAGGAGGTCGCCAGCATCGCGGCCGCCCAGTTGCGGCGCATCGGGTCGGGCGCGGTGCGGTAGATCTCGATCAGCAGCGGCTCGGCGGGCGCCCACTTTTCCTCCGCCAGGTGGCAACGCGCCATGCAGACGAAGATGTCGGTGCGCAGGTCCAGCGTGTACTCGTAATCCTTGAGCGTCTTCTCGTAGGCCTTCAGCGCGTCGGCGTACTTGCCCTCGTAGCGCCACGTGTCGCCGATGAAAATGCCCACGTGGCCCGAATTGGCCCCGTACTTGAACTTCTTGAGGTAGGTGTCGAAGACCGTCCGGCATTCCTTGAACTGCGCGAGGAAGAGGTGGCAGAGACCGAGGCGGAAGTAGACGTCCTCCATCTCCGCCTTCATGCTGTCCTTCGTCGAGTTGCCGAACCACTCGACGAGTTGCTGAAGGGGCGGGATCGCGTCCTCAAAAGCGCCGGCGGCCAGCGCAGCCATCGCCTGGGCCCGGACTTCCTTGACCGTGTCCTGCGCCGGGACGGACGTCGAAAGAAGACCGGCGACGGCGGTCAGGAAGAGAAAACGCCGCGCACCTCCCGGCACGCGCGACATCCCAAGCACCCGGCTGATGACGGCACGAACAGACATCGTTGACATTCTTGCGGTATCCGGTCGCGGCATGCAACAACAAAGACCGGTCGGACCATTCGGCATTGCCTTCGTCTGCGGATCCCGGTAGGGATACGTGCATGAACACACCGATCGTCCGGAACTGGATGGGCCTCGCGGCCGCCGTCAGCCTCACCTTGTCCGCACAGGCGGCGGATGCTCCGAGAGTTTCGCTCTTCGATGGAAAGACGCTGGAGGGTTGGACCGTGCTCAAGTGCGAGGCGGTCGTCGACGGCGGCGAGATCCTGATCAAGGACGGCAACGGTCTCGTGCAAACACAGAAGAAGTACGCCGACTTCGTCCTCGAGTTTGAATGGAAAGCGCTGAAGGCCGAGAAGTGGGACAGCGGCGTCTACTTCCGCTACGACACGGTGCCCGAGAACAAGCCGTGGCCGCCGCGCTACCAGGCGAACCTCCGGCAGGGCCTCGAAGGCAACGTCGACGGCCTCCCCGGCGCCAAGAGCACGGGGCTCGTCAAGCCGGGCGAGTGGAACCGGTTCAAGCTGACCGTCCGCGGCGCCGCCGCACAGATGGAGATCAACGGCCAGCCCGCATGGTCCGGCGAGGGCCTGCAAGGTCCCGCCACCGGCTACATCTCGCTTCAGGCGGAGGTTCCGGGCGGCGGACAGTTCCGCTTCAGGAACCTCTTCCTCACCGAGTTGAAGTAGCGGAGCCGTGAACCGGCTGCTCGACGACCTCCGCGCCGCCGGCGTCCTGAACGCCCTCGACATCCACTTCGCCGGCCTCGTAGAGCGACGCGGCGGCCCCGGTGCGGCGGTCCTGACCCTTCCGGCGGCGCTGGTGAGCGCATTGCGCCGGCGCGGCCACGTGTGCATGGATCTCTCCCGACCGCCAGCCGCGTGGTTCGCCGCCGCGCTCGGCGCCGACCCGCCGGACTCTCTGGAGCTTTCCAAGCCTTGGACACTGGCCGCCGGACGGTTTCCAACCCTTGGAAGTCCGGGCGACCCCGCGCCGCTGATCCTCGACGGGACGCGGCTCTACTTGCACCGGCTCTGGGCCTGCCAGGACGATCTCGCGCGACGGCTCGCATCGCGCGCCCTCGCGGCGCCCGCCGCAGTCCCGGCCGCGATCGACGAGGCGCTGGCGGCCGCCTTCCGCGGACCGGCCCAGGCGGCCCAACTCGCCGCAGCCCGCGCCGTGGCGTCGCGCCGGCTTGCCGTGATCTCCGGCGGACCGGGCACGGGCAAGACGACGGCCGTCGTACGGGCACTGGGCGCCTTGCGCAGCGACGGGGCCCTGCGGATCGCGCTTGCGGCGCCCACCGGCAAGGCGGTGGCGCGGCTGAAGGAATCGCTCGCGGCCGCGGCGGTTCCCGTCGAAGGCATCGCATCCGCGACCCTGCACCGTCTGCTGCGGGTGAACCCGTCCTCCGGCCGCCCGGCCCACGACGCCGCGAACCCGCTCCCCTACGACCTTGTCATCGCGGACGAGGTTTCGATGGTCGATCTGGAGTTGATGGCGCACCTTCTGCGCGCCCTCGCCCCCGAGACGCGACTCGTCCTGCTGGGCGACCGCGACCAACTGGCCTCGGTCGAACCGGGCAGCGTTTTCAGCGACATCTGCACCGGCCTCGTTGCCGCCGGCCTTGGGCCGGGGACCGTAACGGTTCTGCGACACAACTTCCGATTCGGGGCGGACAGCGGCATCGGCCGTCTTGCGCAGGCGGTCAACGCCGGCGATGCCGCCTCCGCGGCGGAGTTGCTCGCAGCGGGCCTGCCGGACATCGCCCTTCGCGCACCGCCGACGGCGCGCGAACTGGGCGGGGCGGTACGATCGCATGCGAAGGCCTCATGGCGCGCCCTGCTCGATGCGGACTCCCCTGAAACGGCGCTGGCCGCGCTGCCGGCGTTCCGGTTCCTCTGCGCACATCGCGTCGGCCCGTGGGGTTCCGTACGCATCGCGGCCGAACTGGCGTCGCTGCGCGGCGGACCGCGCGGGACCGGATCGCCGGTGATCGTCACGGTGAACGACACCTCCAGCGGCCTCTACAACGGGGACACGGGGATCTGGTGGACCGCGGACACCGGGCTGTCCGCCGTGTTCGCCGCCGACGGGGCCATCCGCCGGCTTTCGGCAGGGCGCATGCCGCCCCACGAGGCCGCTTGGGCGCTGACGGTTCACAAGAGCCAAGGCTCGGAGTTCGACGAGATCGTGCTGGTCCTCCCCGATCGCGACTCGCCGCTGCTGACCCGGGAGCTTGTCTACACGGCCGTCACCCGCGCCCGACGCCGCGTCGAGATCTGGGGCTCCCCCGAGATCCTCGCCGCCGCCCTCGGCCGCCGCATCGAACGCGCCGGCGGCCTGCCGGACGCCCTCGCGGCCGCGGCGGCAGAGCGGAGAGCGGGGGCTTGAGGGTGGAGGGTGGACGGTGGAAGGTGGAGCCGCACTATTGGGTGTTGGTTGTTGGATGTTGGCTGTTGGTTGTTGCTGTTCACTCCGCCGCCAACCCGAACTTGTGACATTCCTCGAGGGCGTAGCGGTCGGTCATGCCGGCAACGTAGTCGCAGGCGGTGCGCCAGAGGCCGTCGGCGGGGATGCGGGCACGTGCCTTGCGGCCCATCGTGTCGGGATGCTCGATGTAATGCATGAAGAGCCGGCGCATCAGCTTCACCGACTCCTGGTTCGCATCGGCGACGGCCGGGTGGAAGTAGACGCGGCGGAACAGGAACGCGTGCAACGGATCGAGCATCGTCTGCATATCCGCGCTGTACCAGATCAGACGCTCCGGCGCGTTCATCACGGCCTCGGGCGAGGCGGGGGCGTGGCGGTCGAGAAGGGCGCTGCTGGTGCGGATGACGTCCTCCACCTGCAGGTCGAGCAGGTTGCGCACGGCGATGCGGAGGCGGCGGTCGTCCGGAACGGAGGGATACTGCGAACGCGCCCGCTCGATCGCGCGGCGCCACAACTCCTGCTCGTCGAGGTCGGCCTCGGTGAGCAGGCCCGCCTCCAGCGCGTCGTCGACGTCGTGGGCGTGGTACGTGAGATCGTCCGCGATGTCGGCGATCTGTGCCTCGATCATCTGGAAGGGACCGATCGGCAGACCGTCGAGCTCGGCACCCGGGATGGACGCCTGGTGCTTGCGCAGGCCGGCGCGGACCTCCCACGTCAGGTTCAGGCCTGGGAAATCGGGATACTGGAGTTCCAGCGCCTCGACGGCCCGGCAGGACTGGAGGTTGTGGTCGAAGCCGCCGGAGTCCTTCATCAACTCGTCCAGCGCCTGCTCGCCGCTGTGGCCGAACGGGGAATGGCCGACGTCGTGCGCAAGTGCAATGGCCTCGACGAGATCCTCGTTGGCCCGCAGGCAACGCGCAATGGTGCGGCCGACGGCCGTCATCTCCATCGTGTGCGTCAGGCGCGTGCGGTAGTGGTCCGCCGTGCCGTTGACGAACACCTGTGTTTTGTACTCCAGCCTGCGGAAGGCCCGGCTGTGGAGGATGCGATCGCGGTCCCGCTGGAACTCCGGCCGCATCGGGTGCGGCGGCTGCGGATGGCGCCGCCCCTTCGACTGCGCGCTCCGCCCGGCATAGGGCGCCAGCACCCGGTCCTCGAACGCTTCCCAGTCCTGTCGCGTGTGAATCATGGCGTGTGCGTACGGTACCCGCTCCGCCGCCCGGGGCAAACCGGAAAGCGCATCCGGGAGCGGACCGCTACTCCCCCGCGATGATGAGGTCGAGGCGCTTGCTGAAATCGGCGAGTTCGAGGCCGCCGTCCTCGATCGTCAGCCAGCCGCTGTAGCCGGCCTCGTCGAGTGCCGTGCGCACGACCGGCCAGTTCACGCTGCCGTCGCGCGGGTGGACGAACTTTCCGCCATGGCCGTCGGAGTTGAGCTTGAAGTCCTTGATATGACACTTGGCGATGTTCGCGCCCAGCGCGCGGATCCACTGCTCCGGCGGCGCGTACTTCACGTGGTTGCCGATGTCGAAGTAGGACTTCACCCAGCGGCTCTTGAACGACGCCACGAAGTGCGCGTAGAGCGCGGGCTGCACCCAGAGGTTGTTCCAGACGTTCTCCAGCGCGATGACGACACCGGCCTTCTCCGCCGCCGGAATCAGCCGCTCCACCGCCTTGCGCGAGCGGTCCGTCGCCAGATTCTGCGCGTCGATATAGGCCTGGTACTTCGCATTGTCGCCCTCGGCGACGCGCGTAACGTGCCCCGTCTTCCCGTCGAACTCGATCCGAAAATCCCAGGGCTCGGGAATCGGCGCGGCCTTCGTGCGGCAGGGCACCAGCAGCACCGCGTCCGCGCCGTACGCCTGCGCCGCTCGTAGCGAGGTTTCGACGGCCGCGATGTCGGCGTCGACCGCAGCGGCATCGTCCGCGTTGAAATTCGCCCAGCCGAAGAGCACCGCGTGGATCCGCATGCCGAGTTTCTCCGCGACGGAGCGCGCCGCCGCGGCAGCCTCGGGTGTCGCCGCGCGGTCGTTGGACTCGATCCCGTCGAATCCCGCCGCCTTCCATGCGGTCAGCAGTTCCTCCGTGGGCTTCCCGATCATCGCCTTCTTCAGCGTCGTCTTGAACTTCGCGGCCCCCGCGCGCCCCGGGAGCGACATGGCCCCGGCGGCTGCGGCGGTGGAAACAAGGAAATCGCGGCGGCTCCATGCTGTGGCAGGCGTTCGGTTCATGTCGCTCTCCTTCACGGTGCCCCCACCCTATCCGCCCCCGCCGCCCCGCTCAAGCCCTCGCTCGCCCAAATCCTGAAAGACGCATCGCGGCCCGCTTCGAAGATGTGCTTGCGTTTCCTCCTCTTCATGAATGAATCCCTTCCGTCCCCCGCTGCGCACCATGCGCCCCGGCCCTCCTGATGCCGCACCGATGGAGACGGTCGAAGGAATCGACCATCCATTATCGATACGGCTTGATCGCGCCATCGGCCGCCCTATACTGCTCGCCTCGAGTCGGACGCGTGGAGTGAATTGAGCGCTGGAGAGGTGGCCGAGTGGCTGAAGGCGGCGGTTTGCTAAACCGCTATACTGGTTAAATCCGGTATCGGGGGTTCGAATCCCCCCCTCTCCGCCAGTTTCATTTAAACCGCTGTGGAAGAGCCTATAGCTCACATACCGCCAGCGCTCTGGTCCTTAGTGCTAACAGTTATTGCTAACACGTCCATCGGAATCCACAACGTGTCAGAGCGGCCGGGATAGTCAGCGCGGACCGCGAAAGCGGTCAGCTTCCGTTTGCCGGGCACGCAAGCCATAGCCGCGGATCCCTTGGCGCAGCCCATGAGCCGAACCGCCTCGCGGCGCCCCCTGCCCCGCAGGCGCGTAGCAGGGTTTTCCGCATCGGCCGATTCGGCACCATCCCGCGTGCAAGCACCGGGGATTGCACCGTCACCTCACACCGCAGGCGGAGCACGGGCGACTTGTCCCGCGGGCGCTGTCGTGCTCTGTCTCCCCCCCGCGTAGGTACGGCGTTCTGTACGGGCATCGCCCTGCCCTTCTTGGCAATGTTGTTCTTCCTTGGCGGCCGCCCCCGCGTCGGGCATGAGGGCCACCACAAGACGGCCAAGCCGGTCACGTACGGGAATCCCGCACCTGTCCCTGGCGCGGAGCCGCAGCCAGCGGCGGAGTCCACGGCCGCCGTATGAGGCCGGACGGACCGTGATCGCGACAGCGAGCCGGTCCGCCTTCGGCGTGGCGCCTCCGTGTCGCCGCCGAGAAGAAACGGGACCGGGCGAGGGTGTCGCGGAAGCCT
>CAYRFK010000008.1:0-38520 GCA_964423465.1 uncultured Verrucomicrobiota bacterium
CTGCCGGCTGAGAAGCATCCGGGCGTCGAGCATCCAGCGCAGGAGATCCCTGCCGCCGGCGGGGGACCGCTTCCGGAAATGTGCGATCTCGAGGGCGGTCGCGGCGGCCAGGAGCGGGTAGAGCAGCAGGAGCAGGGCGTCCCACGGCGGAAGAAAGGGGAGGCGAAGCCGCTTCACGTGGAGACCCTGATGATGGAGAAGCGTGTGAAACACGGGGAAGTAGACGGGATTGAAGTGCGTGGTGTAGAGATCGTCCCGCGGGACATTCCAGCCGAGTCGCGCCCCGCATAACTCGTGCGTTCCCGTCAGCAGGAACTGCATGCGCGAGGACAGGCAATGGATGTTCGGCGTGGTGAAAATGAAATGCCCGCCCGGCCGCAGGATCCGTCCCACCTCCGACACGATCGGCACATGGGATGGCAGATGCTCGAGCACCTCCGTGGCCAGCACGCAATCGAACGAGGCGCCGGGGAAGGGGAGGGGCCGGGTCAGGTCGACGCCTCCGTGGACCGTGACGGTCCGCAGCCGGGGCGAGGGGTTCCGGAGGATGTAGTCGTCGCTCCGGTAGTGGGTCCCCTCGACGGCGAAGCCCTTCTCCACCAGCGCCCCGACGATCTCGCCCTCCCCGCAACTGAGATCCAGGATCCTCGCGGCCGGGGCGAGCGCAAGCCCGTCCACGGCCCGCATCACCGCCTTCTGGATCGACGCCTTGGGCATGGGAGGGACAATGACAGACTTGGCCATGGCTGGCCAGCGCACAGGCAGAACCCGGTGTGGCGAGTTCGGGTAAGCCTATTTCGACGCTCCGACCGGCTTCGCCTTGCGCTCCCTCCGGCCGGATCGCTGTTCCTTCGCGGCGGTATGGCGTGCGCTGCTCGCGTCGGGGGCGCTGAAGTCCGTCCATTCATGGTGCCGCTGCACCGAGGCCTCCGCGGCGACCGGCGCGCATTCCTTGGCCGGCGCGTGGAGGACGCTGGCGGCCATGTCGTGCCACTGTTTCACCATCCGCGCGACGACGTCCGGGTGCTGTGCGGCGACGTTGTGCAGTTCGGTCCGGTCGCGGGAGAGGTCGTACAGTTCCCACGGCTGACTCTGGAAGCTGACGAGCTTCCAGTCGCCGTCGCGCAGGCCGCGGTCGGAGGCGAAGAGCAGGTGGATCGGCGGACGGTTTGTCACTTCTCGGCCGGCGAGGACCGGCGCCAGCGAGACGCCGGCCAGCGGCGTCGGCTCGCGGCCGGGCCAGACGTCGGGGATCTTCGCGCCGGCGATCTCGGCCAGCGTCGGCAGCACGTCGACGAGATGCGCGGGCGAATGGACGAGCGCACCGGGCTTCGTCTTCAGGCCGGCCGGCCAGTGGACGATCGCAGGCGTCGCGATGCCGCCCTCGAACTGGTTCTGCTTGTAGTAGCGGAAGGGGGTGTTGCGCGCCCACGCCCAGCCGGTGCTGTCGCTCCACCGTGTCTCCGGATCGTACGGCTCGCCGTCGCGCCCCTCCGACCGCCGGTCGTAGGGGCATGCGCCGTTGTCCGAGACAAACAGGACGAACGTGGTGTCCAACTCGCCGCTGCGCTCGAGGTCGGCGACAAGACGGCCCAGCTCGGCGTCGACCCGGTGGACCAGCCCAGCGTAGGCCGCCATGCGCCGGGCCTCCCACGCGCGCGTATCCGGCGGGAGCGAGTCCCACGCGGGGATGTGGGCCGGGCGCGGGCACGGATCGACGTCCTTGCCGAAGAGGCCGAGATCCCTCTGCTTCGCGGCGCGCGCGGCGCGGACCGCGTCCCACCCGGCGTCGTAGCGGCCGAGGTAGTGCTTGTAGTCCGCCTCCAGCGGCTGCAGCGGGGCGTGCGGCGCGTTGAAGGCGAGGTAGACGAACCACGGCTTCTTCGCCTCGCGCGCCTCGCCGATGAAGCGGAGGGCGTGGTCCACATTGGCGACGGTCGTGTAGAAATTCGATGCGGGGACGGTCCACGGTTCCCCGTTGAGGCGGAACGTGCGGTCGCCGAGATAGTAGCTGCAGGCGCCGGAGAGGTGGCCGAAGGCGCGCTGGAAGCCGAAGTCGGTCGGATCCTTCGACAGGTGCCACTTGCCGGACATCGCGGTGAAGTAGCCCGCCGGCCCGAGCACCTCGGGAAGGATCACGGCGCGGTCGAGTTTTGTATCGCCCGCCTGACGGCACCAGCGTCCGGAGAGCAGGCTCACGCGCGATGAGTGGCACTTGGCGGTGTTGTAGAACTGCGTGAAACGAAGCCCGCCCGCCGCCAGCCGGTCGAGCGTCGGAGTCTCGATCTCGCTCCCGTAGCAGCCGACGTCCGAAAATCCCAAATCGTCCGTGAGGATCACAAGGAAGTTCGGCCGGGCCGCCCCCGCCGCCGCGGTCCAGGCCAGCGCGCCCGCCAGGGCTGCACGATACAGGTGTTCCTTCATGCCGGCCCTTGTAGCCCCGCCGTCGGGCGGAAGGCAAGCAGGCAGGAAGTGATGAGTGATGAATGATGAGCGATGAGTTCCGGACACTCCTTCGCTCCTCGACTCATCACTCATCACTTATCACTCATCGTTTCCTCTTCCCTCCACCGAGGCTATGATGCGCCGCATGAATCGCGCGATGAGGATGGCGGTGGCGCTGGGGCTTGCCGGGGCGGCGGGTGCGGCGGGGCAGGGGACGAAGGCGGACTACGAGCGCGCGGGGCGGCTCGGCGCGCTGACGCGCAACAAGGTCTTCCGCGCGAACGTCGACCCCGTGTGGATGCCGGGCGACACCTCGTTCTGGTACAAGGTCCGCACCGGACCGGACGCCTTCGAGACCGTCGTCGTCAACGCGGTCACGGGTGAGCGTCGCGCCGGCTTCAAGCCGCCTGCAGCCCCGCCGCGGCCGCCAAAATCCGGGGCTGTTCCGCGCCGGAGCCCGGGCGGAGGGACGGAGACGGAGATCTCGGTCCGCAACGCATGGACGAACGACCTGACGCTCTTCTGGCTCGATTTCGAGGGCCGCCGCACGCCGTATGCGACGATCCCACCGGGAGGGACGCGGGTGCGGTCGACCTACGCGGGACACGTCTGGCTGGTGGCGGCGGAGGACGGCCGCGAGCTGGCGCTCTTCGCCGCGGAGGAGGGTCCGGTTGAGGTGGTCGTCGATGGATCGCCACTCGCGCCGCCGCCTGCCCCGGAACCCGCCGTCCGCCGCCGACCGGAGAGCGAATCGCCGGACGGTCGCTGGCGCGCAAGCCTTCGCAATCACAACGTCGTGCTGCGCGACGCCACGTCCGGCGTCGAGCGCGAGCTGACAAAGGATGGCCGCGAGGGCGATGTCTACCGCGGGCCGTTCCACTGGTCGCCGGACTCGTCGCGCCTCGTCGTGATGCGGACGAAGGTGGCTGAGCGCCGCCGCATCCCGATCATCGAGTCGGCGCCCCGCGGACAGGTCCAGCCGAAGCTCCACTGGCAGGACTATCCCAAGCCGGGCGACGCGATCGACGTGTCTACGCCGCACCTCTTCGACGTCGCGGACGGCCGCGAAATCCCCGTCGCCACGGACCTGTTTCCGACGCCATGGAGCCTCGACGATCTCGAATGGTCGCCGGACTCGTCGGCCTTTTCGTTCGTCTACAACCAGCGCGGCCACCAGGTGCTGCGGCTGGTCGAGGTGTCGGCGGCGGACGG
The DNA here is from genome assembly GCA_964423465.1 of uncultured Verrucomicrobiota bacterium. GTDB lineage: Bacteria > Verrucomicrobiota > Kiritimatiellia > PWTM01 > PWTM01 > VGWF01. The sequence goes on from CAYRFK010000008.1 coordinate 3,658, forward strand.
CCGGGCGCGCACGCTGATCGACGAGACGAGCCGGACGTTCATCAACTACTCGGGCAAGTTCTTCCTGCACCGGATCGCGGCGACGCGCGAGGCGGTGTGGATGTCCGAACGCGACGGCTGGAACCACCTCCACCTGGTCGACCTCGCCACCGGCCGCGTGAAGACGCAGATCACGCGCGGCGAGTGGGTCGTGCGCGGGGTCGAGCGTGTCGACGAGGAGGCGCGGCAGATCTGGTTCCGCGCCGGCGGGATCCGGCCGGGACAGGACCCGTACCACGTCCACCTCGCCCGCGTGAACTTCGACGGCACGGGGCTGACGGTGCTGACGGAGGGCGACGGCACACACACGGTCGAGTTCTCGCCCGACCGCCGTTGGATCGTCGACCGCTGGTCGCGCGTCGACCACCCGCCGGTCCACGAACTGCGGCGCGTGTCCGACGGCGGTCTCGTATGCGTCCTCGAGCGCGCCGACGCCTCCGCGCTCCTCGCCGCGGGCTGGCGCGCGCCCGAGCGGTTCGTCGCGAAGGGCCGCGACGGCGCGACCGACATCCACGGCATCCTGATCGTCCCGACGAACTTCGACCCGGCGCGGCGCTATCCCGTCATCGAGCACATCTACGCCGGCCCCCACAGCGCGTTCGTGCCGAAGGCATGGAGCGCGGGTTCGACGCTGCGCGACACGGCCGAACTGGGCTTCGTCGTCGTTCAGATCGACGGCATGGGCACGTCGCACCGGTCCAAGGCGTTTCACGACGTGTGCTGGAAGAACCTGGCCGACGCCGGCTTCCCCGACCGCATCGCGTGGATGAAGGCTGCGGCCGCGACGCGCCCCTGGATGGACGTCTCCCGCGTCGGCATTTACGGCGGCTCCGCCGGAGGACAGAGCGCGCTGGGCGCGCTGCTGTGGCACGGGGAGTTCTACAAGGCCGCGGCGGCTGACTGCGGGTGCCACGACAACCGGATGGACAAGATCTGGTGGAATGAACAGTGGATGGGCTGGCCGGTCGGGCCGCACTACGCGGAGCAGTCGAACGTGACGCAGGCGCACCGACTGAAGGGGGCGCTGCTGCTGACGGTCGGCGAACTCGACCGCAACGTCGACCCCGCCTCCACGATGCAGGTCGTCGACGCGCTCGTCCGCGCCGACAAGGACTTCGATCTGATCGTCATCCCCGGCGAAGGCCACGGCGCCGGAGAGGGCGCCTACGGCCGCCGCCGCCGCGCCGACTTCTTCGTCCGCCACCTCCTCGGCACCGTCCCGCGGGCGGAGCGGCAGTAGGCCGGAACATCGAACACCGAACATCGATCATCGAAGTCCGGACTCAGCATCCAACAGCCAACAACCACCGCCCAACATCCAATCCGGCCCCTCCGTCCTCCTGCTTGCCCTCCACCTTCCACCCCCCACCGTCCACCTTTCTCCGCCCATTCCATCCTTGGCCCGCACCTCCCGTTTTGTTAAGATTACACACAGCGGGACGGGGGCTCCCGAGTCGTGCCATGAGACCGGTTTCGAACAGCTGCGGGCCCCGGCCCGTTGATGCGGGGTGCGTCCTCACCCTGGCCGCGTTGGTCTTTCTCGTCGGCGCCTGTCCATCCGCGGCCCAGTCGACCGGCGTCTTCCGCGAGGTCTTCACCAACATCGCCGGAAGTGCGGTCGCCAACCTGACCAACAGTCCGGCCTTCACGAACCCGCCGGCCTTCGAATACGTCGGGTCCACGATCGAGGGGCCGACCAACTGGCTGGACAACTACGGGCAGCGCATGCGTGCGCTGCTGACGGCTCCGGCCAGCGGAGACTACCGCTTCGCGATCGCCAGCGACGACGCTTCGCAGCTCTACCTGAGTACGACGACCAATCCGGCGAACAAGGCCTTGATCGCGCGGGTCGACGGCTGGACGAACCCCCGCATCTTCACGAACGCGGCGATCCAGGAGTCGACCAACATCGCGCTCGTCAGCGGACAGAAGTACTACATCGAAGTGCTTCACAAGGAGGGCGGAGGGGGCGACAACGTCTGCGTCCGCTGGATCCTTCCGAGCGGGGTCACCAACACCCCCATCCCGTCCGCCCAACTGCGCCCCTTCGGTGTTCCGGTGCCCTCCCTCGTCACGCAGCCCTCCGCCTGCACGACGGAGATCCCCAACACGGCGACGTTCCAGATGACGGTGGCCCGGCCGCAGACCGTCACGTTCCGGTGGCTGACAAACAATGTCGCCATGGCCGGCGCGACGAATGCGGCGGTGTCGCTGGGGCCGGTGTCGATGGTGTACAGCGGGCTGCAGTTCCGGTGCATCGCGACCAACCTCATGGGCGCGGTGACCAGCCAGACCGCCGTTCTCCACGTGCTGCCCGACACGACGCGCCCGACGATCGCCGCGGCCTCATGGAGCGGCGACGGCTGGATCACGATCATCTATTCCGAGGCCGTCGCGGCGGCGAGCGCGACCAACACGGCCAGCTACGGCATCAGCGGCGGGGCCTCGGTGACGCAGGCGCGGCTGTTGGCGGACGGGCGGACCGTCATCCTCGCCGTCGCCGGTCTGGGCGACCTCGCGGCGCACACGCTCACGGTGAGCGGCGTGACCGATGCGTCCCCGGCGGCAAACCCGATCCTGCCCGGATCGACGGCGGGCATCTCGACCGTGTGGGTGCCGGTGGACATCGCCCGCATCCGCGGCGCATCCGAGCCGTCCGGCCCATCCAGCCGGCGCTCGCCGTTTGCGATCTCCGAGATCCACTACAACCCCGCGCCGCGCGTCGACGCGCGAGAGGTGGAGTTTGTCGAGATCTACAACTCGCAGGAATGGGCGGAGGACATCGGCGGCTTCCGGCTGGCCGGCGAGTTCGAATACACGTTCCCGGCCGGGACGGTCATCGGGCCCCGGTCCTATCTCGTCGTCGCGCCGGTTCCGGACGATGTAGCCGCGGTCTACGGCCTCACCAACGTACTGGGCGGAAGCATCGACCGCTTGTCCAACGGCGGGGGCACGGTGCAGTTGCTCGACTCGATGGACGCCGTGCTGTTGAGCCTTGAGTACGATGACGCCCCGCCCTGGCCCGTCGCAGCGGATGGATCGGGCCATTCCATGGTCCTTGCCCGTCCCTCGTACGGCGCGGGCAATCCCGCCGCCTGGTCCGCCAGCGAACTGCCCGGCGGCTCGCCCGGCGGCGCCGAGCCGCCCGCGACGAACGTGCTGGGCACGGTCCTGATCAACGAGTGGATGGCGCACACCGACGACCCGCAGGTCGACTTCATCGAACTCTTCAACTACGGCACCAACACGGTGGATGTCGGCGGGTGCTGGCTGACGGACGATGCGACAACCAACAAGTTCGAGGTCCCGCCCGGCACGACGATTCCGCCGCGCGGATTCGCGACCTTCACCCAGACGCAGCTCGGGTTCGCGCTCGACGCGGCGGGCGAGACCGTGCTGCTCCGCGCGCCGGACGGCGTCCGCGTGGTCGATGCCGTGACCTTCGGTCCGCAGGCCAACGGCGTTGCCTCCGGCCGCTTCCCCGACGGAAGCCCCGCCACCGGGGAGCAGTCCGCCCCGACGCCGGATGCGGAGAACGCGGGGTTCAAGGTGCGCGACGTTGTGATCCACGAGATCATGTACCACCCGATCACCGAGGACGGGAACGACGAGTACATCGAGCTGCACAACCGCGGTGCCGCGCCGGCGGACGTCGGCGGCTGGCGGATCCGCGGCGGCATCTCGTTCAACATCCCGGCGGGCACGACCATCGGCGCGGGCGGATATCTGGTCATTGCGGCCGACGCCGCGCGCATGAGGACCAACTACCCCGGGCTCTCTGCCGCGAACTGCCTCGGCGACTTCTCCGGCGCGCTGGCCGACGGCGGCGAGCGGATCGCGCTGGAGGTGCCGGAGGAGTTGGTTTCGACCAACGGGCTGGGCCAGACCACCACGAACCTCGTCCACATCGTCGTCGATGAGGTGACTTACAGTGACGGCGGCCGGTGGGGGCAATGGTCCGACGGCGGCGGCAGCAGTCTCGAACTGGCCGATCCCGCGTCCGACAACCGTCTCGGGCCGAACTGGGCCGACAGCGACGAGACGGCGAAGAGCGGCTGGGTCACCCTCGAGCACACCGGAGTGCTGGATCATGGCAACACCTCGTACACCGCAAGTCAGGTCAACCTCATCGCCCTCGGCGCCGGCGAGTGCCTTGTGGACAACGTCGAGGTGATCCCGCAGGCCGTCGGGACCAACGTCGTCGGCAATCCCGGCTTCGAAACGGGTACGAACAACTGGGTGTGGCAGGGGACGCACGAGGACACGCGGGTCGAGGCGGGCACCGGCGATGGCGGCGGTGCGGCGCTGCATCTGCGCGCGACGAGCCGCGGCGACCCCGGTGTCAACAAGGTCCGGGCGAATCTCGCGTACACGACCCCGGCGCTTGGCGTTGCGACAATCCGCGCGCGCGTCCGCTGGCTGGCCGGTCATCCGGAACTTCTGCTGCGGCTCCGCGGCAACTGGCTCGAGGCGACGGGACCGATCGTGACGACCCGCTACTTCGGCACGCCCGGCGCCGCCAACAGTCGCGGCGGAGTGAACCGCGGTCCGGTGGTCGACGCCGTCCTGCACTCGCCAGTCCTGCCCGCCGCCGGCACGAACGCGGTCGTGACCGCACGCATCGCGGACCCCGACGGCGTGGCGATGGCGCGGCTCCACTACCGGATCGATCCGACTTCGGTGACGCAGACCGTGCTGATGACGCCCTGCGGGGCCGGTTTCTACAGCGCCACAATCCCCGGCCAGCCGAGCACCACGATGGTCGGATTCTGGATCGAGGCGGCGGACGGCGCGTCCAGTCCGGCGACCGGGCGTTTCCCCGACGATGCCCCGGCCCGCGAGGCGCTGGTCCGATTCGGCGATGCGATGCCCACCGGCAACTTCGGCGTGTACCGGCTGTGGCTGACGCAGGCGACGATCGACCGATGGACGACCCGCGAAAAGAACAGCAACCGGCCGCTTCCCGCGACCTTCGTCTTCGGCAACTCCCGTGTCGTCTACCCGGCCTCCTCCTGGTACAGCGGCAGCCCGTTCCACGCGACGGGCTTCAACGGCCCCCTCGGCACCACGATCCCCGACTACATGATCCAGTTCCCGGCCGATGACGGTTTCCTGGGGTCCGATGAGTTCGTGCTCAACTATGCCAAGACCGAGGGCTCCACGCAGCGCCAGCAGCTCAGCTACTGGATGCTCCGGCTGATGGGCATCCCGTACCTTCACCGGCGGTACATCCAGGTGGTGATGAACGGCAGCCAGCGCGGGGCGATCTTTGAGGACGTCCAGCAGCCCAACGGCGACACGATCGACGAGTTCTTCCCCGACGACACCGGCGGCCGGCTGCACAAGATCGAGGACTGGTTCGAGTTTCAGGACGACGGCACTTCGTTCGGCATCATCACGGCGACGCTCACCAACGCCCTGACCACCGGCGGCGAGAAGAAGATGGCGCGTTTCCGGTGGAACTGGCGCCCGCGCGCCGTGAAGGGAACCGCGAACGATTTCACCAACCTGTACGCACTCGTCGATGCCATGGACTCGGCGCGGCCGGAGCCGTTCGGCACGACGGTCGGCCAGACGATCGACACCCGCGAGTGGATGCGCGTCATGACGTTCGAGCGGTTCACCGGGAATTTCGACAGCTACGGCTACGACCGCGGCAAGAACATGTACGCCTACCGGCCGGAGCGTGCGCCGTGGAGCCTGCTGATCTGGGACGTCGATTTCGTGTTCGGTTCCGGCCGCGCGACGAATGAGCAGGTCATGACCTCCCACGATCCGGTCATCTCAAAGTTCAAGACACAGCCGGCCTACAACCGCATCTGGTGGGCGTCGATTCAGGAGATCTGCGACACGATCGCCAGCCCCGCCGTCTTCCATCCGCGGGTCGATCTCGTCTACTCCGCTCTGACGAACAACGCGATCCCCGGCATCGAGGCGACCTCCGTCATCAAGACCTGGATCGCCAACCGCGTGATCTACCTCCGCAGCCAGCTCGCGCTGATGGACGTGCCGTTCGCAGTCGACGGGCCGTCGTCATGGACGACCAACGTGAACTACGTCGCCCTCGGCGGCACCGCCCCCGTGGCCCTCGACCGGATCTCCATCAACGGCATCGACTACGAGCCGGAGTGGGCGACGACGAACCGGTGGACGCTCAATCTGCCGCTCGCCTCGGGCACGAACGGCCTGACGCTGCAGGGGCTCGACTGGAAGGGCGTCGCGGTGACGAATCCAGCGGTCGCGCTGACGGTGATTTCGACGGCCGAGGCCGAGCCCGCGGAGGGCAGCCTGGTCTTCAACGAGATCATGTACAACCCGACCAACGGGGCCGCGCCGTATGTCGAGATCTTCAATCGGTCCGCCTCAACGGGCTACGATCTCTCGGGCTGGCGGATCAACGGCCTCGATCTCGTGATCTCGAACGGCGTCGTCATCCCGCCCGGCGGCTTCGCGGTGTTCACGGAGAACCTGACGGCCTTCGCGACAGCGTATGGCGCGGCGATCCCGGTCGCGGGCGAGTACGCGGGGGCTCTCGACAAGGGCGGCGAGACGCTGACGCTGATCCGGCCCGGGCCGACGCCGGACCTGGATGCGGTCATCGACGCGGTCGCGTATGACGACGACACGCCGTGGCCGGCCTCCGCGGACGGATGGGGGCCCTCGCTGCAACTCATCGATGCCGCGCAGGACAACCGGCGCGTCGGAAACTGGGCCGCCGCGACCGGCCCGACGAACGGTCCGCCGGCCTGCACGCCGGGCGCGACCAATGCCGTCGCGCGCGCCTTGGCACCGCTCGGCGACCTGTGGCTGAACGAGATCGTCGTCTCCAACGTCACCGGCGCCGTCGACGGCGAGGGGCACCGCAACCCGTGGGCCGAGGTCTTCAATGCCGGAACGTCGGCGGTCTCGATGGCCGGCTGGAGCCTGACCGACACCGCGACCAATCTCGTCCGCTGGGCCTTCCCGACGAACAGCACGATCGCCGCGGGCGGGTTCCTTGTCGTCTGGCTCGATGCGGATGCCGGGGATTCGACCTCCAACGAGCCGCACGCGTCCTTCCGGCCATCCAGCCCGACCGGCATGGTCGCGCTCGTGCGCACGGTGACCAACGATTCCGCCGCCGTCGACTGGCTCGTGTGGCGCCAGGCCGCGGCCGACCGCGCCTACGGGTCGTTCCCGGACGGCGAGCCCTTCGGCCGGCGGCTGCTCCGCACGCCGACGCCGGGGGCGGCGAACGACGGCAGCTTCCCGTCGCTGCAGCTCTTCATCAACGAGTGGCTGGCGGACAACACGACGGTCCGTGCGGACCCGGCGGACGGCCAGTACGAGGACTGGTTCGAGCTCTACAACCCGACCGACGACCCGATGGACCTCGGTGGCGCGTCGCTCACGGACACGCTGACCACCACGAACAAGTACCGCATCCCGCCCGGCTTCACCGTCCCCGCGCACGGCTATCTGCTCGTGTGGGCCGATGGCGAGACGAACCAGAACAACCTCGCCGTCCGTCCGGATCTCCACGCGGGCTTCAGTCTCAGCAAGAGCGGCGAGGCGATCGGCCTCTACGATGCCGGCGGCACGCTCGTCGATGCCGTCGTCTTTGGCGCCCAGGCGGTCAACGTGAGCGAGGGCCATTTCCCCGACGGGACCGGCGCGCTGATCGTGATGCCCGCGGCGACGCCCGGTGCGGCCAACGTCGGACCCGTGACGAATGCGACGCCGCAGATCGATGCCGTCCCGGCGCAGACCATCCACCGCGGGGAGACGATCCGCTTTACGGCCGTCGCGACGGATGCCGACGCGCCGCCGCAGACCCTGACGTTCAGCCTCGACTCCGCGCCGGCCGGGGCGACGGTCAATCCCGGAACCGGCGCGTTTGAATGGACGCCCGATGCCGACGGACCGGAGCAGGTGGAGGTAGCCCGCGTCCGCGTCACCGACAACGGCGAGCCGCCGGCAAGTGCCGCGACCGACGTCACGCTGATCGTGCTGCCGATCCCCGAGATCGTCGCGACGCCGGTCACTTCGCTGCCGCCCGGCACGCAGGTCGGCTTCAGCTTCGGAACGATCGTCGGCCGGAACTACCAGGTTGAATCCGCCGAGCGCCTCTCCCCGCCGGACTGGCAGCCCTACGGCCTTCCATTCACCGCCGAGGCCTCCGCCTACCAGATCCTCGACAACACGGTGGCCACGCAGCGCTTCTTCCGCGTGCGCGAGGCCGACTGATCCGCGATGATCTGCCCGGCGTCCAGGCGCCGGTTGCCAACCATCCCGGCGCGGCGTATAGAGGCGGCCGCAACGATTGTGGAGGTTTCCAATGATCACGTGCGTCGGACGATGCGGGTGGGGACTGGTGGCAGCCCTGCTGTGGGCCGGCATCGAAGGTGTCCGGGCCTCGGATCCCAACGACTTCACACCTTCGCCGGGCGCAAAATGGCATGACAGCTTCTGCACCGGCGGCCGGGAGATCGTTCTGACGGGCGACTTCAATGGCGATCGACGCTCCGATCTGGTGGCGCTCTCCGGACAGCAGGTGCTCGTCCTGTTCGCCTCCGCGGATGGCACGCACTTCGAGGGACCCGTGAATTGGGACCATCATCCGCTGCCGCCCGGTGCGATTCCCGTCGCGGGCGACGTGGACGGCGACGGCACGGACGACCTCGTGTACTTCCTTCGCGGCAGCGGGGCGGGGGAGGCGGCGGACGATGTCGTGGCCCTCTTCTGCGGTCGCAGCGGGTTCGCCACGCGCGTGAAACTGCACGACCGCTTCTGCGTCGGCGACGAAATTCCCGCGTTGGGCGACGTGGACGGGGATGGCAAGGCGGACCTGATCACGTTCGCCCCGGGCGGCGACGGCGGTGAAACCTGGGTGGGGCTGTCCCGGGGCCGCCAGCCGGTGGAGGGAACCCGGGTCTGGGGCGTCAAGATGCTCGTGCCGGGTGCGATTCCGCTGGTCGCGGACTTCGACGGCGATCATCGCGCGGATGTGGCGACCGTTGTGCGCGAGGCGCGACCGGACAACCGCGGCGAGGTGTTCGTCTCGCTGTCGGACGGCGGCCGGTTCGGGGGCATGCGCCCGTGGCACCGCCATTTCTGCATCGGCGAGGAGATCCCGATGGCCGGCGACGTGGACGGGGACGGTCGGGCGGACCTCCTCACGTTCGTCCGGGGCCGGCCCGATGCGGCGAAGGGCGATGACGACCCTGCCGGCGACGTGTACGTGGCGCTCTCCGGCAGCGATGCGGAGGGCCGGCCTTGCTTCGGGCCGGGTGTACGGAGGCACACGTACTTCGGGGTCGGGCAGGAGCTTCCTCTCGTGGGCGACTTCACCGGTGATCGCAAGGCGGACATCGCCGCGCTGGTGCGCGACACGGTGTCCGGCACGAGCCCCCTCTTCGGCGATGTCTTCGTCGCCCGGTCATCCTTCGGGACCCTGCCGAACTGGCAGGCGCGGATCGAGTCCCTCAAGGTCGTCACGCCGGAGGACCACGGCGGCGACGAGCCGTACTTCGTTCTGCTGGGCTGCCGCGTGCGGGCCAACGATCCCCATTCCGCCCAGGCGTGGATCTCCGGCTTCAGCGGCGACGGCTGGCCGGAGGATGTCGAGGCCGGTCAGACGGTTTCCATCCCCGAGGCCAAGGGCTCGCTCCCGATTCCGGGTGTGGCGGCGATCACCCGCAGCGACCTGGCCGCCGGGCGGCTGCCGGAAGTGGTCAGCCTGATGATCATCGCGATGGAGAGCGACAACACATCGTGGGCCAACATCGTGCGGCGGGCACAGGAAGTCACCGTCCGGGCACGCGAGGGCCTGGCTGCGGCGACGCGGGAGCATCCGGTGCGGCCGGCATCGCGGTTGGCAGATCTGAAGGCCTGGACGCAGGCGGCGGCCGAGGCCTGCGACCGGTTCAGTGCCATGAACCTGTGGACCGTCGGGCCCAACGACGAGGACGATGCGATCGGTTCGGAGCTGAGCTTCTACCTGGCGGCGGATCCGGAGGTGCTGTCGCTCCTCTCCCTCGACCCGGAGTATGCAGGCATCCAGACCCCGGCGGAGCGGTACTGGAAGCTGGGTCGGAACCCGCTTCGGATTCACGCCTACAAGGGACTTCATCAGACCATCGACGCGAAGCGCGCGCACTGGGAGCTGCAATTCCGCCTGAGGCGGACCGACTGAGGGGCGCGGCTCCGTGCCCGATGGCGCGGATGGCGGAGGACGGCATGCGATATCGCGAACTGGGAACGACGGGCCTGAAGGTGTCGGCGGTCTGCCAGGGGACCTGGTCGGTCGCGACGCGCGACGCGTTCTGGGACAACCAGGACCGCGCCGACTCCATCGCGTCGATCCGCGCGTCGCTCGACGCCGGCGTGAACTTCTTCGACACCGCCCCCGCCTACGGCAACGGCGAGTCGGAGGAGATCCTCGGCGAGGCGCTCGCAGGCCGGCGCGACGGCGTGGTCGTCGCCTCCAAGGTCCCGCCCGCCGACATGGAGCCGGACCGTCTCCGCGCGAGCTGCGAGCGCAGCCTGCGCGCGCTGCGGGTCGACGCGATCGACCTCTACCAGATCCACTGGCCCAGCAAGACCCTGCCGCTCGATCCGACGTGGCGCACGCTCGAGGCCCTTCGCGCGGAGGGGAAGATCCGGCACATCGGCGTCTCCAATTTCGGCGCCGGATTCCTGCGGCGGCAACTCGCCCTCGGCCGCGCCGAGAGCAACCAGCTCCCCTACAGCCTGCTCTGGCGCGGGCTCGAGTTCGACATCCAGCCGCTCTGCGTCGAGCACCGGATGGGTATCCTCTGCTACAGCCCCATCGCGCAGGGCCTTCTCGCCGGCACGTTCGCCTCCGCCGCCGGGGTGCCCGACAAGCGCGCGCGGACGCGCCTCTTCTCGTCGGAGAGGAAGATGACCCGCCACGGCGAGCCCGGCTGCGAGGCGGAGACCTTCGCCGCCGTCGCCGCGATCCGCGACCTCGCCCGCGAGGCCGGCCTCCCGATGGGGCAGCTCGCCCTCGCGTGGCTGCTGCGCCAGCCCGCGGTGGTCTCCGTCGTCGCCGGCGCCCGGAACGCGGCGCAGGCGGCGGACAACGCCGCCGCCGCGGACCTCGACCTCGACGACACCCTCGTCGCGCGTCTCTCGGCCATCACCGCCCCCGTGAAGCGCCTCATGGGCCGCAACGTCGACCCGTGGGAGCATGTCTCGCGCATGGAGCCGGAGGGGGAGGGATGAGAACGGTTGCGATCGCGGGGCTGATGCTGGGGATGGTGATGCGCGTCGGGGCGGGGGAGGCGGTGGCGGCGGCGCCGCGGAGTTTTGCGTACGTGTTGCAGGCGGAGGGGTTGGGCAAGACGCGGGGCGAGGCGGCGCGGCGGCTGGCGGAGTGCGGGCGAGACTGGATCATTTTGGATCCGTTCTTCGAGGGCGAGGACGACGGCCGGTGGACGGAGGCGGACATCGCGGCCATCCGGTCCGGGCGGAGCGGCCGGAAGGTGGCGGCCTATCTTTCGATCGGCGAGGCGGAGGACTACCGGCCCTACTGGAAGCGCGAATGGGACGCCGCCCGCGACGGCCGGCCGGATCCGAAGGCGCCGGACTGGCTGGGCGACGAGAACCCCGAGTGGAAGGGCAACTACAAGGTCCGCTACTGGGACGCGGCGTGGCAGGAGATCATGCTCGGGCAACTGGAGGCGATCGTCCGCGCGGGCTTCGACGGGGTCTACCTCGATCTCGTCGACGCGTTCGAGACCTTCGAATTCGACCCGGCGAAGAAGGACTGGATCGACCACCGGCCCAACCCGGCGACCGGGAAGACCTACCGCGAGGACATGATCGCCTGGGTGCGCCGCATTGCGGACGAGGCGCGCCGCCGGAAGCCCGGGTTCGCGGTCATCCCCCAGAACGGCGTACAGCTTCTCGAACACGCCGCATTCCTCGCGACCGTCGATGCCGTCGGCGTCGAGGACCTGTTCACGGAGGGAAACAAGAGCCAGCCCAAGAGCCACGTGGATTACAGCCTCGGCTTCCTCGCCCGTGCCACGAAGGCGGGCAAGCCTGTCCTGCTTATTGAGTACGGCACCAAACCGGCCGCAGTGAAGCGCTCGACGGATGGCGCCGCCGGGAAGGGCTTCGTCCTCCTCGTCGCCGACCGCCAGTTGAAGACCCTCGGCCGGTCGGGAGAGGTCGATGGGCCGTAGGCGCGACCGGTTCATGCTTGAGGCGGCTACAAGTGTGCGGTAGCGTCGTCTCGAGGCTACACAATGACGGCGATTCTCAACAAGGTGGAGCGCGAGGCGCTGAATCTTCCGCGGGAGGAGCGCGCATTTCTCGCGGATCGTCTCCTGAGTTCTCTCGGCAGCGAGGCCCTCGGCGAGGTGGACTCAGCGTGGGTCGCCGAAGCGGAGCGCCGGTACGCGGAGTACAAGGACGGCCGACGCATACCCGTTACAGCTGATAGCGTCCTTGCAGAAGCGGACCGGATGATCATGTGAACGGTGTCGCGTTCGATCCTGACGCAAGGGTCGAGTTCCTTGCCGCTGTCGAGTACTACGAGGAATGCCGGACCGGACTTGGCCGGCGCTTCCGAATGGCTGTCGAGGCCGAATTCCGGAGCATCGAAGTCATGCCATTCCGCTTTCGCGTGCTTCGCGAGCCGTTCCGGCGATGCCTCGTGCCCGAGTTTCCCTACGCCATTGTGTTCACCATCGAGCCGGAGTTCATTCTGGTCATTGCCCTGGCGCATGTGAAGCGCAGGCCGGGCTACTGGGGTGACCGCATGAAGAAGTACGGCTGAGCGCCCGATCCACGGCCTACTGGTCGACCAAGCGGTGCCCGTACATCGCCCGCAGGCGGGCGACGAAATCCGGGCGCCCGGCTGCGGCCCGCCGGACAGGGCGCGGGGACACGATGGTCGCGACGGGCTGCCTGCGCCGCGTCACGAGCACTTCCTCTCGTCAGGGGATGACGGAGATTACGATTACGATCAGGATTACGATGACGAGTCGGTGCCCGCCATCCACTCTTACTCCTACTCTTTCTCTTACTCTTTCCCTCCGCCCCGCCCCGCCCCCCCCTCCCGACCTTGAACCCTGGAACTTGGAACTTGAAACTCCCCCCGCGCCAGCTAGCATGCCGCTGGAATTCCAGTGGCATACACACGACGCGGAGGCGGGATGAACGGAGCGACGCGGGTGGAGCAGGCGTACCGGGGGATCCAGCAGCAGATCCTCGACGGGCGGCTGGAGCCCGGGGCGGTGATCTCGGAGGCCGTGCTGGCGCGCAAGCTGAAGATGAGCCGCACGCCGGTGGGGGAGGCGATCCGCCAGCTCGCCCAGGAGGGGCTGCTGGTGCAGGTGCCGCGGTTCGGCACGATGGTTCGCCGCATCGACCGCCGCGACCTCGTCGAACTCTACGAGATGCGCCAGGCCCTCGAGAGCTTTGCGGCCGCGCGCGCCGCGGAGCGGATCGCGCCGGACGCCCTCGCGCGGCTCCAGGTGCTCTCCGATGAAATGAAACGTGTGGGCGAGGACGCGAGCGCGTCGGGCCTCGACGCGCTGGATCCCGCCCGGCTGCACCGCTTTCTGGCCGCGGACTACGCCTTCCACATGCAAATTCTCGAGTCCGCCGGCAACCGGCAGATCATGCAGGCGGTGCAGGGCGGACGGACGATCTCGCGGATCTTCCGCATGCGCCGCCAGCGGCACGACCGCGGGATCGTCGAGGGCGCCCGCCGCCACCACGAGCGGATCCTGCAGGCCCTCCGCAAGCGCGACGCCGAGGCGGCCCGCGTCCGCATGGCCGAACACATCGTCGACAGCCTGAGGGAGACGCTGGCCGATTTCGACCGCCAGGACTCCGCCACGCCGGGCGCGGCGATCGATGACCTGCCTCGCGAGGTCGCCGCGGCGTTGGACAAGCTCGAGCGCGAGGCGGCAGCGGAGTTGAAGGCATGAGCGCGACGCACCGCCCGTCCGCCGCGCTGGGGGCCTCGATCGGGGGCGTTCTGGCCGCCGGGGGCCTCGCCGCGGGCGGCGGGGCGGACGCGGTCCATCCGGCCGCCGGACGCTGGGTCGAGCGGCAGGTCACTTCCGCGCCGCACGGCCACATGCTGACAAACACCGGCTGCTGGTCCGGCGATGGGCGTTGGATCGCGTACGACGTACGCGACGAGGATCCCGTCTTCAGCGGCACGCGGATCGAGGCCGTCGACGTCGCCACGGGCGAGGTCCGCATCCTCCTCGACTCATCGCCCGGCGCATGCGGCGTTGTCACCTGCGACCCCGGCTCCGATGCCTGCGTCTTCATTGTCGGTCCCGAACTGCCGTCGCCCGACTGGACCTACGGTCCCGCCCGCCGTCGCGGTGCGATCGTCAGCGCCTCGCGTCCCGGCGCCGTGGCGGGTCTCGACGCGCGCTGCCTGGCGCCTCCGTTCGTGCCCGGCGCCCTACGCGGCGGCACGCACCTGCACACGTTCAGCCCGGACGGGCAGGGCTGGGTCGCGAGCACCTATGAGGATCATGTCCTCGACCTCGCCGTCGGCGCGGCGGGCGCGGAGCGCAACCAGCGCAACGTCGCCGTCAGCGTGCCGGCCGGGCCTGTCGCAGTGCCGCACTCCCATCCGCAGAACCGCGACGGCTCGCACTTCACGGTGCTGGTCACGCGGACGCACGATGCGCCCCGGCCGGGGTCGGACGAGATCTCCCGAGCTTGCGAGGAGGGCTGGGTGGGGACGACGGGCTACGTGCGTCCCGACGGCACCCGACAGCGCCGCGCGATCGCGTTTCAAGGGACCGTGACCGCGGCCGACGGACGTGCGGTCGTCGAGGTATTCATCGTCGACCTCCCGGAGGCCGCGCGGGCGATGACGGTGGCCGGCGATGGTCAGATCGAGGGGACCGCGACCATGCGTCCGCGTCCGCCGCGCGGGGTCGTCCAGCGCCGCCTCACGCGCACGGCGGATCTTCCCCACGCCGGCCTCCAAGGCCCGCGGCACTGGCTCCGCAGCGCGCCTGATGGCTCTCGCATCGCGATGCTGCGGAAGGACGCGGAAGGCATCGCGCAGCTCTGGACGGTGTCGCCCTGCGCCGGCCTGCCCGGCGGGCCCGCGCCGGAGCCGGTCCAATTGACGCGCAATCCGTGGACCGTCGCGTCGCCCTTCTCGTGGTCGCCCGACGGTCGATGGATTGCGTTCGTCGCGGACGGAAGCGTTCTGGCCGCCGACGCGGCGACCGGCGCGACGCTGCGGTTGACGCCGCGGGCGGAAGGCGCTGCGGCGCCGCTGCCGTTCGCCTGCGTGATCTCGCCCGACGGCCGTTCGGTTGCGTTCATGCGCGCGGTGCAGTCGCCCGGCGGCCGCGCCTTCACCCAGATCTTCGTGTGTTCGTCCGTCCCGGAGGGCTCCCGCTGATATGAACCACCATCTACATTTTCTCGACTGGGCGGTGCTGGCCGCCTACTTCGGCGGCACGATGCTGCTCGGCTTCCTGCTGGGGCGGAAGAGCCGGTCGACCGAGGGCTTCACCGCGGGCGGGCGGTCCGTGCCCGGCTGGGTGTGCGGCCTGTCGATCTTCGCGACGTTCCTCAGCAGCATCAGTTTCCTTGCGATCCCCGGCGGGGCCTTCGCGACGAACTGGAACTGGTTCGTCTTCTCGCTGTCGCTGCCGCTGGCGACGTGGCTCGCGGTGCGGTTCTTCATGCCCTACTACCGTCGCAGCGGCGAGGTGTCCGCCTACGCGATGCTCGAACACCGCTTCGGCCCGTGGGCGCGGATCTACGCGGGCGTGTTCTACCTGCTCACCCAGATCGCGCGCATGGGCACGGTGACCTACCTGATGGCACTTTCCGTGGCGGTTCTAGCCGGCTGGGACATCCGCGCGGTGATCCTCGTGACGGGCGTCACGGTGACGGCCTATGCTTTTGTCGGCGGGATCGTCGCGGTGATCTGGACCGACGCGCTCCAGGCCTTCGTGCTGATCGCCGGTGCGATCGTGGCGCTGCTGGTGATGATGTTCGGCCTTCCGGAGGGGCCGGGACAGGTCTTCACGATCGCCGCAGAGCACGGCAAGTTCTCGCTCGGCAGCTTCAGCCTGAAGGAGTGGGCGGCGCCGACCTTCTGGGTGGTGCTGCTGCACGGGCTGGCGATCAACCTGCAGAACTTCGGCATCGACCAGAACTACGTCCAGCGCTACATCGTCTCCGCGAGCGACCGCGAGGCCCGCCGCAGCGTGTGGCTGGGCGGCCTGCTCTACGTGCCCGTCAGCGCGCTGCTGCTGCTGATCGGCACATCGCTCTACGCGTGGTACCAGACGCACCCCGACGACCTCGCCGAGGTGCGGGCGGCCGTGGCCGTGCACAAGGTCGAGGCCTCCGGCGTCAAGGCGACCGCCCCGGACTACGCCCAGCGGCTGGCCGCCACGACGGCGGCGCTGACGGACAAGGACATCGGGGACCGCGCGTTCCCGTATTTCATCGGCAAGCGGCTGCCGCCCGGGATCGTCGGGCTCGTGATCGCGGCGATTCTCGCGGCGGGCATGAGCACGGTCGCGACGTCGCTGAACTCCTCGGCGACGCTCGTGATGACCGACTACTACAAGCGCTACATCCGGCGCGACGCCAACGACGCCCAGTGCATGCGGGTCCTCTACGGTTCGACGATCGTCTGGGGCATCGTCGGCACGGGCGTGGCCCTGCTGATGATCAACATCCAAGGTGCGCTCGACACGTGGTGGAAGCTCGCCAGCATCTTCAGCGGCGGCATGGGCGGGCTCTTCCTGCTCGGTATGATCGGGCGCCGCACGGGCAACCGCGCCGCCGCCGCGGCGGTGACGCTCGGCGTGCTGGTCATCGCGTGGATGACGCTCTCGCAGACTCCTCTCTGGCCCGCCTCGCTCGCCGCATTCAAGAGCGGGATCCACGGCTTCATGACCGTCGTTGTCGGCACGGCCGTGATCCTGCTGGCGGGTCTCCTGTTCGGCGAAACGAAGAGGGCGAGATGAAACGGCGCGGATTCCTCCAGACGGCTGCCGCGGGGGCCACGGCGTGGATCGCATCGGGCCCTTCAACGCGGGCCGCGTCCGCGCCGGGCGCGTCGGAGGTTGCGTGGTCACGCAGGATCCCGGTGCGCTACGAGGCGGACGTCGCCGTGATCGGCGGCGGTATGGCGGGGGTCGGCGCGGCCTGCGCGGCGGCGGTCTCGGGCGCGAAGGTGATTCTCGTCGAGCGGTTCGCCGTCGCGGGCGGCATGCTGACGACCGGCGGCGTCGCGAACTTCTGCGGGCAGATGACGGGGCAGGGCGAGGTGTTCGACGAGGTCCTCGCCGACCTCCGCGCGTGGAACGCCATCGGCCACGATCGCCGGGAGTCTGTGTTCCATCCCGAAGTCCTGGCCTTCGTCCTCCAGGAACTCCTGCTGCGCCGCGGCGTCAAGCTGCTGTTGCATGTGCGGTTCGCCGACGCCCGCGTCGACGCCGGGCGCATCACCGAGGCCGTGGTCTGCGGCAAGAGCGGTCCCGAGGCCCTGCGGGCGCGGCAGTTCATCGACTGCACCGGCGACGCCGATGTCGCGCGGGCCGCGGGGTTCGCCGTAGTGAAGGGGCGGCCGTCCGACGGCCTGCAACTCCCGATGTCGATGATGTACTTCGTGCGGCACGTCCCGCCGGACGCCGCCGTGCCGGATCTTCCCGAGGGACGGCTGGACCGGATCGAATCCTCGAAGGATCTGCCGATGACGAGCGTGTGGCCGGACGGTCCGGTCGGCAACGCGATCAAGATCAAGGTGCCGATGTTCGACGCGACGGACACGGAGAGCTTCACCGCCGGCGAGATCCAGGGCCGGCGCCGGATGATGCAGGTCATGGACTTTCACCGGCGTGTCCAGAAGCGCCCGTGGATGCTCGGCCACTGCTCGCCGGTCATCGGCATTCGCGAGGGCGCGCGGATCACGGGCGACTACGTGCTGACGGTCGACGACCTGCGCGCCGGCCGATCTTTCGACGATGCCGTCGCGCGCGGCACCTTCATGCTCGACGGCCACAAGCCGGACGATGACAAGCGGACCTACATCCTACCCGAGGACCAGCTTGCGGTGCCACCGTACCAGATCCCGCTGCGCTGCCTGATCGCGCGCGACGGGAAGAACCTCATGATGGCCGGCCGGTGCATGTCGGCCGACCAGCTTGCGCTCTCGTCCGCCCGCGTGAGCACGACCTGCGCCATGATGGGCCAGGCCGCCGGCATCGCCGTGGCCATGGCGGTGAAGAAGGGCTGCGCCGCCCGGGACCTCGATCCGGCCGCAGTGCGGACGGAAGTCGAGGCCCGCGGCGCCGAGCTTGCGGTGGGGAAGGCGAAGAAGGGGGCGGCGGCATGAGAGGCGTGCATGTGGAATCGACGGTAGGGCCGGGCCGCCGGCCCGGCCGATCGCTGGACTCGCGAAGCTCGGCCCGATCCTGTGGGATCCTCTCCATCGGCGGGGCGAGCCGCCCCGCCCTACCAGACAGGATGGTAGGGCCGGGCCGCCGGCCCGGCTGTGCCGCGGCCTTTCTAACGCTTCTGGCGTTGAACGCGGCAGTCCCGGGCGAGGTCCGCGCAGCGGAGATCGAGACCGACGTCTGCGTGTTCGGCGGCACGTCGGGCGGCGTGGCGGCGGGGGTGCAGGCGGCGCGGATGGGGAAGCGGGTCGTTCTCGCCGAGCCCGGCCGCCACCTCGGCGGCATGACGTCGGGCGGCCTGAGCGCGGTCGACATCGGCGACCCGCGGACGGTCGGCGGGATTGCGCGCGAGTACTTCACGCGACTCGTCGCGTCCTACGGCAAAACACTGGTGTGGGACCGTCCGTTCGTCGCCGCGGGCGGCGGGCCGGCGACCGGCGGGGCCTACGCGATCGAGCCGCATGTCGCCGAGCGCGTGTTCGACGAGATGGTACGCGAGGCCGGCGTTGAGGTGGTCCGCGGCGCGCGGCTCGCCTCGGTGCGCAAGGACGGCGCGCGGATCCGCGAGATCGCGACGGAGGACGGTACGGTCATCCGGGCGAAGGTCTTCATCGACGCCACCTACGAGGGCGACCTGATGGCGAAGGCCGGCGTCTCCTGCACGCTCCAGCGCGAGGGTAACGCGACGTACGGCGAGACCTACAACGGCATTCACTACAGCGAGAAGTACCTCGCGCGCACGAACCACCTGAAACCCGGGCCGACCGGCCGCGTGCCCGGCGGGCAGGGCGTGTGGGATCGCGATTTCCCGCTCGACCCGTGGGTTGTGCCCGGGAAGCCGGAGAGCGGGCTGCTGCCGCTGCTGAACGCCGGAGACCCCGGCACGGCGGGCGAGCCCGCGCCCGGCGTGCAGGCCTACTGTTACCGTCTGTGCCTGACGACCGATTCGACGAACCGGATGCCCGTTGCGCCGCCGGCGGACTACGATTCGAAACGCTACGAACTCGTCGCCCGCTTCATCGCGGCGTGCCTTGCGATCGGCGACGACATGGACCTGCGCTGGTTCTCCAAGCACGATCCGCTGCCGAACGCGAAGTGGGATTTCAACACCGCGACCTTCGGCGCCAACCTGCCCGGCGCGAGCTGGGAGTGGCCGGAGGCCTCGTATGTCCGCCGCGCGGAGATCGCGAAGGCGCACGAGGACCACATGCGCGGCCTGCTGCAGTTCCTCGCGACAGACCCGCGCGTGCCGGCGAAGGTGCGCGACGACGTGAAGCGGTTCGGCCTGCCGCGCGACGAGTTCCCCGACACCGGCGGCTGGCCGCACCAGCTCTACATCCGCGAGGCGCGGCGGATGGTGTCGGACCTCGTGATGACCGAGCACCATACATTCGGCCGAAAGGTCGCCCCGGATTCGGTCGGGCTTGGATCCTATGGCACGGACACGCATGAGATCCGCCGGATCGTGAAGGACGGCGTCGTGCAGCGCGAGGGCAAGACCGCGACCGGCCGCGACGGGGCGCCACCGTACCCGGTCGGCTACGGCGCGATCGTGCCGAAGGCCGCCGAGTGCGACAACCTGTTCGTCACCTTCGCCCTGTCGGCGAGCCATACCGCCTTCAGCAGCATCCGCATGGAGCCGGTGCTGATGATCCTCAGCCAGTCCGCCGCGACCGCGGCGTGCCTGGCGATCGATGAGGACGTCGCGGTGCAGAAGGTCGACCGCCGCCGCCTGCGCGAACGGCTCCTGAAGGACGGACAGATTCTCGATTGGGCCGCTGTAGCCGCGACGGATCGTCGCGGCAATGCGCATGGGGACGCAGGCCGGCCGGGACCGGCGGTCCCGGCTACAGAAGATGGCGGGCGCGGCATCGGAGACCTTGTGAAGAACGGAAGGACGGGACCATGAAGCGAATCATCCTGGGGGCGGGGCTGGCGGCGATGGCGTGGGCCGGCGGCGCGGGCGCGGCGGACGACGGGTGCCGGCGGACGACGGTCTTTGAGAGCGGCAGGGATGGCTACAACACATACCGGATCCCGTCGATCGTCGCGACGGCGAAGGGCACGCTGCTCGCGTTCTGCGAGGGACGCAAGTTCGGCGGCGGCGACAGCGGCGACATCGACCTGCTGCTGAAACGCTCCACCGACGGCGGGGCGACGTGGTCGGCCGCGCAGGTCGTCTGGGACGACGGCGCCAACACCTGTGGCAACCCGTGCGCTGTGGTCGATCGGGCGTCGGGCACCGTCCGGCTGCTCCTGACATGGAACCGCGGCGACGACCGCGAATCGCAGATCATCGACGGGACCAGCAAGGACACGCGCCGCGTGTTCGTGACGTCGTCGAAGGATGACGGCAACACATGGGAGAAGCCGCGCGAGATTACGGCGGACGCGAAGAAGACGAACTGGACCTGGTACGCGACCGGTCCCGGTGCGGGGATCCAGATGGAGCAGGGGCCGCACAAGGGGCGGCTCGTGATCCCGTGCGACCACATCGAGGCGGGCACGAAGAACTACGACTCGCACGCGCTGCTGTCCGACGACGGCGGGGCGACGTGGCGGCTCGGCGGCTCCACCACCCACCACAAGGTCAACGAGTGCGAGGTGGCCGAACTGTCCGGCGGCCGGCTGATGCTCAACATGCGGAACTACGACCGCGCGCAGAAGGCGCGGCGGGTCGCGTTCAGCGACGATGGCGGGGCGACGTGGGGCAAGGTCGGGGCCGACGAGACGCTGATCGAGCCGATCTGCCAGGCCAGTCTGCGGCGGCTCGCGTGGGGCGCGGACGGCAAGGAGGGGCTGCTCGCGTTCTCGAATCCCGCCAGCGAGTCGGGCCGGGTCAACATGGCGGTGCGGCTTAGCCGTGATGGCGGCCGCACGTGGCCGGCCCTGCGGACGCTGCACGCGGGTCCTGCGGCCTACTCGTGCCTCGTAGCGATGCACGGCGGCGACATCGGATGCCTCTACGAGGCGGGGGCCAGGAACCCGTACGAGTCGATCGTCTTCGCGCGCTTCGCGCCGGCGTGGGTCGACGACGGGCGGCTGGACGTCATCCGCAGGCAGCCCGGCTATGCGGCCTCGGAGTTCATCTACGAGTCCGCCCCGTTCCCGTCCTGCCACGCATCGACGATCATCGATACCGGCGACGGCGCGCTCGCCGCGGCGTGGTTCGGCGGCACGGCGGAGAAGAACCCGGACGTGTGCATCTACGTCGCGCGTCGCGAGGGCGGCCGCTGGACCGCGCCGGTCGAGGTCGCGAACGGCATCCAGGCGGACGGCACACGCCACCCCTGCTGGAACCCGGTGCTCTTCCAACCGAAGGGCGGGCGGTTGATACTCTTCTACAAGGTCGGCCCCGACCCGCGCACATGGTGGGGGATGCTGCGCACCTCGACCGACGGTGCCCGTACGTGGAGCGACGCGCGGCGGCTGCCCGACGGCATCCTCGGCCCGATCAAGAACAAGCCGGTTCAGCTCGCCAACGGCGACATCCTTGCGCCGACGAGCAGCGAGCACGACGGATGGCGGGTCCACTTCGAGCGTAGCGCCGACGGCGGTGCGACATGGGCGGCGACGCCCGCGATCAACGACGGCAAGGAAATCGGCGCGATCCAGCCGAGCATTCTCTTCCCCGGCGGCGACCGGCTCCTCGCGGTCGGACGCACGCGGCAGGCGAAGGTCTTCCGGATCGAGTCCGCCGACCTCGGGAAGACCTGGGGATCGATGACGCTCACCGACCTTCCCAACCCGAATTCGGGGACGGACGCGGTGACGCTGAAAGACGGCCGGCATCTGCTCGTCTACAACCATACGGCGAAGGGCCGCTCGCCGCTCAACGTCGCGGTCTCGTCCGACGGCGCAACGTGGAAGCACGCGCTCGTGCTCGAGGACGAGCCGCGGGCGGAGTTCAGCTACCCAGCCGTCATTCAGGCGCGCGACGGCCTCGTCCACATCACCTACACATGGAAACGGCAGAAGGTGCGGCACGTCGTGGTCGACCCGGCGAAGCTGCAACTGGCCGACATCGCCGGGCCGCCGAATCTGGCGGTCAAGGGCCGCGGCTGGACCTTCGCGAAGCTGGCCAACGGCGAGAAGGCGTTCTCGAACCGGCCGTACGTCTGGGAGGGTGTCCCGGCGGCGTTCCGGGACTGGAGGATCACGCAGATCGCGGGCGGCGAGCCGTACGAGACCCGGGTGCTGGCGCGGAATGCGACACGGATTTGCGCGGCCATGGTTTCGTCGAAGAGCGCGACCGCGTTCTCGGGCTGGGCGATGGAGGACGGCGTCGAGTTCCGCTACACCGACGGCGGCAAGACGCGCATGCAGGTGTGGTCGCGCGAGGTGAAGGCAGACGAGGAGGTCGCGCTGCCCAAGGGCGGATGGGCCGGCACGCTGCTGATGGTGCCGCCGGATGCGAAGGTCACGGTCGCCGAGGCGCCGCTTCCCTCCGCGCAGACGCTGACGAGGCTCCCGCACAACAACCCCGGGCTCGTCGTCGACCTCGGCGTTGGGCTGTGGGCCTGGCCGCTGCCGGTCGACTACGACGGCGACGGCGATCTCGACCTCGTGGTGAACTGCCCCGACAAGCCGTACAACGGGCTCTACTTCTTCGAGAACCCGGGGAAGGGCGGCGTGGCGAACCCGGGCGCACGAGAATCACTCGAACGGCCGGCCCGGCGGTCCGGCCCTACCATCGATCCCACGGAAACGGCGGGTAGGGCCGGGCGGCCCGCCCGGCCGGACGGGGAGCCCGCAGCGTCGTCGCACATGATTCGCGATTTGCCGGTCTTCAAGCCCGGCCGCCGCATCAGCAAGGGCCTGTCCAACGTCCAGATCAGCTTCGTCGACGGGAAGCCGCGCGTGCTGTCGCCGGGGACGGAACATCCGGACTTCCTCAAGACCGGCCTCGAGAACGGAGTGAAGCTTCCGCTGCCGTCCAATATCCACACAAACAAGGTTCGCGCGAACATGTGGCGCCATGTCGACTACGACGGGGACGGCGCGCAGGACCTGGTCGTTGGTGTGGGCGACTGGACCGACTATGGCTGGGACAATGCCTACACGGCGGACGGCACGTGGACGAACGGCCCGCTGCGCGGCTTCGTGTACGCTGTGCGCAACAAGGGCACGACGGCGAAGCCGGAGTATGCGGCGCCCGTGAAGGTGGAGGCTGCCGGCAAGCCCGTGGAGGTCTTCGGCTGGCCCTCGCCGAACTTCGCCGACTGGGACGGCGACGGCGACCTCGACCTGCTCTGCGGCGAGTTCCTCGACGGGTTCACCTACTTTGAGAACACCGGCACGCGCAAGGCGCCGGCCTATGCTGCGGGCCGGCGCGTGCAGACACCGGACGGCAAGCCGCTGGCGATGGACCTGCAGATGATCACACCGACCGCGATCGACTGGGACGGCGACGGCGACCAGGACCTGATCGTCGGCGACGAGGACGGCCGGGTGGCGTTCGTCGAGAACGTGTCCGTCCGAAGTGGGGCAGGCACTCCTGCCTGCCCCACGCCGTGCTTCCTGCCCCCCCGCTACTTCCGGCAGGAGGCGGAGAGCGTGAAGTTCGGCGCGCTCGCGACGCCGTGCGGGTACGACTGGGATGGCGACGGCGACACCGACATCATCTGCGGCAACACGGCTGGCTACATCGCGTTCATCGAGAACCTCAGCGGCCCGAAGGTCGCGACGCCGAAATGGGCGGAGCCGCAGTACCTGGAGGCCGGCGGAAAGGTCATCCGCATCATGGCCGGCCCCAACGGCAGCATCCAGGGGCCCTGCGAGGCGAAGTGGGGTTACACGACGCAGACCGTGGCCGACTGGGACGGCGATGGCCTGCCGGACATCGTGGCGAACTCGATCCTCGGCAAGGTGCACTGGTATCGCAACGTCGGCACGAAGACCGCGCCAAAGCTCGCCGCGGCGCAGCCGGTCGAGGTCGAGTGGAACGGTCCGCAGCCCGCGCTGGCCTACGGCTGGCTGCGGCCCGAGGGCAAGGCGCTGCTGACCCAGTGGCGCACGACGCCCGTTGCGGTGGACTGGAACCGCGACGGCCTGACCGACCTCGTGATGCTCGACCAAGAGGGCTATCTCGCCTTCTTCGAGCGCGCACGGCGGGACGGACGGCTCGTGCTGCTGCACCCGCGCCGCGTCTTCTGCGACGATAGCGGCGCGGCGCTGCGGATGAATGCCGGCATCGCGGGGCGGAGCGGGCGCCGGAAGTTGTGCATCGTCGACTGGGACGGCGACGGCAAGCTCGACATCCTCGCCAACGCTGCCAATGCGCGGTTCCACCGGCAGGTCGGGGAGAAGGACGGCACGTGGCTCTTCAAGGACATGGGCCTGCTCGTCGAGCACAACATCGAAGGCCACGACGTGAGCCCGACGGTCGTCGACTTCGACGGCAATGGCATCCCCGATTTCCTCGGCGGCGCCGAAGACGGCCACCTCTACCACCTCCCCAACCCCCGGAGATGAGCGACACGGAGACCAGATCGCCCGCTCCACAAGGACGGGGCGTGGGGCAGGCACTCCTGCCTGCCCGGAGTGGACCTGGAGAAGAGGGGCAGCCAAGAGTGTCTGCCCCACGGGATCGACATGCAGTATTCCATGGTTTCGATCCGCATTCCGAAGTGGCGACAACCCGCCGCCGTCTCCCGCACTGGATTCAGGAAGGGGCGAGCTACTTCATCACGTATCGGCTTGCGGATTCCGTGCCCCAGACGCTCCTGTCCCAATGGCGTGATGAACTCGACGCCTGGCTGCGCTTCCATCCCGCGCCATGGGATTCCGCGACCGAGTCAGAGCACGACGAGCGATTCACTCAACGCATGGAAGCCTGGCTGGACGCCGGGATGGGCGCATGCCCCCTGCGGCGCGGCGACGTGCGCGGGTGCGTTGAGAGCGCGCTGCTGCATTTCGACGGCCAGAGGTACGACGTGGATTCCTACGCGCTCATGCCCAATCACGTGCACGCCATCCTGACTCCCGCGCCCGGCTACCATCTCTCCGGGATTCTGAAAGGCGTGAAGGGGGTCAGCGCCAGGGAGTGCAACGCGCTGCTGGGATCGTGCGGGTCCTTCTGGATGGACGAGTCGCACGATCACATCGTTCGGGATTGGGACGAACTGTCCGCGTATCGGGCCTACATCGATGCCAACCCACGAAAGGCGGGTCTACATGAAGGGGAGTTCTCTCTCTCGATTCGAAACGTCCTTGTTGCCGGCGGGCTGTAGCGCAGACATTCCCGCGGTCTTGACGTGGGGCAGGCACTCCTGCCTGCCCGGAATGGATCCAGACAAGAGGGGCAGACAGGAGTGTCTGCCCCACGGGATGGTGCGTGGGGCAGGCACTCTTGTCTGCCCCACGGCGGTCCTCGCGGTGATCTGTGCGGCCCTTGTTTCATCCCATGCCGGCACGAACCTGACCAACCACGCCGAGTGGAAGAACGGCAAGCCGGTGGCGGTGACGGGGGCGGTGAAGGCGAAGGTGGAGACGGCCTATGTGTACCGGCCGGACGCCGACTCCGCGTGGGCCTACTCGCACCACCAGAGCCTGGCCTGGTTCAAGGGCCGCTACTTCGCCATCTGGTCCAATGGCCGCACGAACGAGGATGATCGCGGGCAGCGCGTGCTGCTGTCGACCTCGAAGGATTTCCTGGCATGGACCGAGCCCCGGCCGCTCGCCGTGCCCGACCGTGACGGCACGGGCGGCGAGCGCGTGCTGACGGCGTCCGGCTTCCACGAGCACGACGGCACGCTCGTCGCCTACTTCGGCAACTACGGCTTCCGCAAGGAGACCACGCATCTGCAGGCCGTGACGACGACCGACGGCGACCATTGGAGCGAGGCGATGGAACTCGGCGTGCCCGTGAATCCGAACCATGGACCGCAACGGACCGCGTCCGGCCGGCTCATCATCAGCGGCAACATTTCGTTCCCGTGGACCGACGATCCCGCCGGGCTGTCCGGTTGGCGCATGACGGGCATCCATCCCGCGAGCCTCAACTTCACCATCAAGGACGATCCGTCGTCGTTCCAAGACGTCGCAAAGATGCAGGGCTGGCCCGCCGGGCTGTGCGAGGGATCGTTCTACCAGACCGACGACCGCGTCCTCCGCATGCTCCTTCGCAG
The DNA here is from genome assembly GCA_964423465.1 of uncultured Verrucomicrobiota bacterium. Lineage (GTDB taxonomy): Bacteria > Verrucomicrobiota > Kiritimatiellia > PWTM01 > PWTM01 > VGWF01. The sequence continues at coordinate 30,245 of CAYRFK010000008.1, forward strand.
CACGGGCCGCCCGCACGACGGCATCCTGTGGCTGAGCGAAAGCCGCGATGACGGCGCGACGTGGTCCGCGCCCGCTCCGACCGCGTTCAGCGACACCAACGCCAAGTTCCATTTCGGCCGCCTGCCCGACGGCCGCTTCTTCTACGTCGGCAACCCGGTCGGCGGCGGCCGGATCCCGCTCGTCCTGTCGCTCTCCCGCGACGGCGCGTCGTTCGACCGCCACTTCATCCTCGGCGACACGCCGTACGAGAAGCGGAAGGCCGGCACACACAAGGGCGGCCACTACGGCTACCCGCACACGCTGGTCCGCGACGGCTTCCTCCACGTGATCGTCTCCCGCCAGAAGGAAGCGGTCGAGGTGCTGCGCGTGGCGCTGTCCGAGCTTCGCGATGAGGAGTCACGATGACATCCATGAACCGGCGGCATGCGATCAAGGGACTGGCACTCGGTGCGGCGGCGGGGTGGGGGGCGTCCCACGCGGGCGCGGCGGAGCCCGCGGCCGCGCCCGGCCGCAGGCCGTCGGCATGGCCGGCGGTCGATGTGCTCGTCTGCGGCGGCGGACCGGCGGGCATCGCGGCGTCGCTGATGGCGGCGCGCGCCGGACGCAAGACGCTGCTGGTCGAACGCTACGGGCGCCTCGGCGGCATGGCGGTGCAGGCGATGGTCGGGCCGCTGATGGGCAGCGTCCGCAGCGCACGCGTCGACGAGATCCTCGCGGCGCTCGGCGGGCGCAATGTCGATTATGAGTTCATCGACCTGAAGTACACGGATCTCCTCGAGAAGGCCGGCTGCCGGATCCTGCTCCATGCGTGGGTCGCGGAGCCGTTGATGGATGGCCGGCGCGTTGCCGGGGCGCGACTGGTCACCAAACAGGGCGCGATCGACGTGCCCGCGCGCGTGACGGTCGACGCGACCGGCGATGGCGACGTGGCATTTGGCGCGGGCGCCGCATTCGATCAGGGGCGGGCGAAGGGCCCGAACTGGGAAGCGGACGGCCTCGTCCAGCCGATGACCATCATGTTCCGCGTCTCCGGCGTGAAACACGAGGAGTCGATGGAGGCCAACCGCGGACGGAAGGCGTACCGGACCGCCGACGGCCGCACGTGGAACCAGTTCTGCAAGGACTCGTGCCTCGCGGGCGACCTCCCGCCGAACGTCGGCATGCTGCGGTCCTACATGTCGCACCGGCCCGACCAGCGCGTGATCAACGCGACGCAGATCAACGGGGGCGACGGTACGAAGGTCGAGGACCTCACGAAGGCCGAGATCGAGGGCCGGCGCCAGGTGCAGCCGGTCGTCGAGTTCCTGCGCAAGCATGCGCCGGGCTTCAAGGACGTCTACGTCAGCGGCATGCCCGCCGTGATCGGCGTGCGCGAGACGCGGCGGATCCGCGGGGTCGAGACACTGTCGGTCGACGACCTCTTCGCCGGCCGCACGTGGCCGACGGCGGTTGTGCGCGGCGCGTCGTTCCCGGTCGACATCCACAACCCGGCCGGCATGGGGCAGGCGCAGGGCGTGTCCGAGGCCCATCCGCTCGGCAAGGACCCGAAGGTGAAGCCCTACGAGATCCCGTACGGCTGCCTCGTGCCGCGCGAAACCGACGGCCTGCTCGTCGCCGGCCGCTGCATCAGCGGTACGCACGAGGCCATGGCGTCCTTCCGCGTCCAGGTGATCGCGATGGGCATCGGCCTCGCCGCCGGCGCCGCCGCAGCCGAAGCGGCCGCGAAAGGCGTCGAACCGCGCGCCGTCGATGCGGCGTCGGTGCAGAAGATCGTGTTCGCGGAGGCTTGATCGCGTGAGAACCGGGTCCATCTTCCGATTCGCGAAGCGGGGTTTCCAACCCTTGGAAACCCGCATGCGACGGTCTTCCAATCCTTGGAAGATTCCGGCCGCTGCGCTTCTGCTGGCCGCGGCGCAGCCGTTGCAGGCCGCGGAGTGGGTGCAGACGAACGTCCCGCTCTGGGGTTTGGAGAAGGGTCTGAGGTTTGCCCTTCACCCCGCCGGATTCGGCCCCGGCGCCGGCGGCCCGCGCGGGCTCATCCGCATAGGCGCCCCGGTGCTTCCCTGCGGCGGCCATGCACTGGTGAACTTCATCGCTGCGGAACCGGTGGTGAAGGGAAAGCGCGGGTACAGCGAGATGGAACAGAGTCCGCTCGATGCGAAGCCCGGACTGCGGATGACGGCGGGCGCGCCGGCGCGTTCGATGCCGGCCCCTGGCGTGGAGCAACTCGAAGTGCCGGTGGACGTCGAGTCTTTCGCCAACGGCGCGAAGATCCGTCTGGTTCTCGCGCAGCGAAGCGATGCGCCGGACGAACTCCGATGCTCCGTGTTCACCCGGCCCGGCAGCGCGCCCGTGGACGACGCCATCCTCACCGCCACGATGGGCAACATGGTCCGCACCCGCCGGCTGTGGCTCGCCGACGCGACTCTCGACTGCCGCGCGCTCTACCCGGACTTCAGCGGCGACCGGTTCGCCCCGCACCGGGAGTTCCCGCTGGCCCGGATCGCCCGGACCGCGGCGGGCGACGCGATCGTGGCGATCACCGGTGACGAGCCGGAGCCGGCCGCAGTCGTGCCGTTCCCCGCCCAGCCGTTCTGGCACTACGCCGGCGTGCCGGTCACCCAGTACTGGAAGGTACCCACGGCGAGGGTCGCGCCCGACCTGCGGGTCATCGTCAACGCGCGCGCCGAGTACTGGATGAGCCGGCATGCGATCCCCGGCGGCCCCGCGTTCGAGAACTTCGAGATGCGCACGCGGTTCCGCGAGGGGCAGGCGTTCGTCTTTGGCGTGTCAAAGCTCGCGCCGGGCGACCTCATGCCCCGTGTCCGTGCGGCGCGAGCGGAACGGAGGGGCGATCCATGAGCCGGCCGGTTCTCGGCCTCGGCGTGATCTTCCTGGCCGCCGCGATGCGGCTTCCGGCCGCCGGTCCGGCGTCGGCGCGAGCCGGGGACCCGGTCCGGCTCGTCGAGCCGCTCCGCTTCGGCCGGGAGTTCGTCGAGGTCACGACGGACGGCACGCTGCGGCGGCGCTACCGCGTGTGGGGCGACTGGGATGCGGAGGTGCGGGCGCACCTGGAGGTGGCGCGCGCGAACGCTGCGGCCCGCGGGACCCCGGGGCGGCGGGTGAAGATGGGCTGCGTGTTCTTCAAGGAGGCGCGCATCTCGTTCCCGAAGATCCCCGGCGCGGACGGGAAACCGCTGACGGGCGTCTACACGACGCCCTCCGCCTTCGTGGACGGGATGAAGACGCGCGGGATGAGCGCGTACGCCGCGTTCATGTTCGCGTTCTCCCGCGGCGAACTCGAGGTCGAGTGGGTGACGGAGACACTGGAGGGGTTGCACTGGATTTCGGATGCGACCGGGAACCCGGCATGGAGCTGCCAGCCGAAGGCGCTCGGCGACGCATTCCTGAAGGCGCTGGAGCGGCACAAGGATTCGGGCGTCTGCATGTGGATGCTTTGCGCGGGGCGGCCCGAGACGCTGAACGGCGGGCCGAAGCAGAGGATCGGCGCGCCGCCGTACGGGATCTCCTACACGCAGTGGCCCATCCATGGCGGCTACTCGCTGGTCATCAGCGAACCGGACGTGGGCCTGATGGTCCACGAGTTCAACCACCGCTACCTCGACAACCTCCGCGCCCTGGAGGGTATCCAGCTGACGATGTTCCACGGCCTCGCAAACCTCGGCTACGAGGGCGGCGATCTCGGCTACCCCCGCCTGATGAACACCTATCGCAGCGTGTATCTCCACCTGATCCGGCGCGACATGTGGCGGCGCTTCACCATCACCGGATCGAACACGACCCCCCGCGCGGTCTTCTCCGGCAAACCGTACGTCTGGGCGGACGTGGAGTCCGACTGCTGGTTCAGGCTTCCGCAGCTGGGCAACGCGGAACTGGCGGACCTGACCGGCCTCGCGTCGCTCACGATGGACGCGCCGAGGCAGACGACTTGGCGGATCTACAGGGCCGCCGATGCCGATCGCGCGAAGATCTCGTCGCCGTACACGGCCGCAACGTCGGAGAGCGACACGGCGGTGAACAACCTCGTCGCGTTGCGAACCGAATCTGCCGCCGTGATGCGAACTTCGACCGGGCACTGGCTCCTCGTGCGGCCGGATCTTGCCGACATCTACGCCGATATGAACGCCATCGCCGGCCGTCCCGGCGGGGCGCTCCCCGCGTACGGCTATGTCCTCGAGGGCGTGCGGCCGATGATCGTGCTTCGCGCGCCGCCCGAGATGCCCGTGCCGGCCTGCGAGATCGGGTACTTCCGCGTCCCGGGGGGAGCATCACCATGACATGGATCCACGGCATCGTCCCGTTCGCGGCCACCTTCGCGGTTGCCATCGCGCCCACGGCGCAGGCGCAGGCGGTGCGCCCGCTGGCGCAGGGCCACGTGGTGGTCTGCGAGTCGCCGTCGCCCGCGGACGTCTACTGCTATACGCCCGGCATCGCGCGGCTCGACGGCGGGCGGCTGGTTGCGACGATGGACTTCGGCGGCAAGGGCATGAAGAAGGCCGATCCGCACGGGCGGGTGTTCACATCCGACGACGGCGGGCGGACGTGGACGCTGCGGACGAAGTTCCCGTTCGTGCACGCGCGGCCGTTTGCAGCGGGGAAAGCGGTGTACGTCCTCGGGCACTCCGGCGATCTCGACGTGATCCGGTCCGACGACGGTGGCACGACGTGGGGGCCGGTCGCGAGCCTGACGAAGGGGCAGTCGTGGCACCAGTCCGCGTGCAACGTCCATTTCGCCCACGGGTGCGTCTACCTCGTGATGGAGCGGCGCGTGTCCACCCACATCAAGAGCTGGCCGGTCGGCGAACTGGCGCCGGTGCTGCTGCGCGGCCGGATCGACGCGGACCTCACGCAGGCGACAAACTGGGTCTTTGCATCCGAGTTGTCGTTCAGCGAGACGATCCCGAACCTCGCCACCGAGCCGGGGATCGATTTCTTCGGTGTACCGTTCTATCCGGCCGGCTATCCCAGCGGCTGCACCCCCGCCCCCGGCCGCGGCAGCGCGCCGATCGGGTGGCTGGAGACCAACGTGATCCAGATCGAGGACCCCGACCACGTCTGGTTCGACCCGAAGGGTCGGACCTTTCACCTCTGGGCGCGCGCGCACACCGGCGGCACCGGCTATGCGGCGGTCGCGAAGGTGGTCGAGAACGATGACGGCACGATGACGACGATGCTCGAGCGGGAGCCGTCGGGCCGCCGGGCGCTGTTCCTTCCGTGCCCGGGCGGGCAGATGCGGTTTCACGTGCTCTACGACCGGCCGACGAAGCTCTACTGGCTCCTCAGTTCGCAGGCGACGGACTCGATGACGCGTGCGGACCGCCTGCCGGAGGATCGTTTCAACCTGCCCAACAATGAGCGGCACCGTCTGCAGCTTCACTTCTCGAAGAACATGGTCGACTGGTGCTTCGCGGGGCTCGTGGCGATGGGCGCGACGCCGCGCGAATCGCGGCACTACGCAAGCATGACCGTGGACGGCGACGATCTCGTGGTGCTGTCCCGCAGCGGCGATGCGCGCGCGAAATCGGCGCACGACGGCAACCTGATCACGTTCCACCGCGTGAAGAGCTTCCGCGGACTGGTGTACTGAGAGTTTCGGAAAGGACGCACGATGAAGATACCGCTGGCGGGCATCATTCCGCCGATCGTCACGCCGCTGAAGGATCGCGACACGCTCGACGCGGAGGGCTTCGAGCGCCTCGTCGAACGCGAGATCGCGGGCGGCGTCCACGGCCTGTTCATCCTTGGCACGACGGGCGAGGGGCCTGGTCTGGGGTACCGTCTCCGTCAGGAAGTCATCACGCGCGCATGCCGGCTCGCGCGCCGCCGCGTGCCGGTGCTGGTGGGCATCACCGACACCGCGTTCGTCGAATCCGTCGCCGTGGCGCGCCATGCCGCCGCCGCGGGCGCCGATGCGGTCGTCGCCGCGCCGCCGTACTACATGCCCGAGGGCCAGCCGGAGCTGCTCGAATACCTGCAGCACCTCGTGCCCGAACTGCCGCTGCCGCTGTACCTCTACAACATGCCGATGATGACCAAGGTCAGCTTCGCGCCGGAGACGGTGAAGCAGGCGATGGAGATTCCCGGCATCGCGGGCATCAAGGACAGCTCCGGCGACATGGACTACTTCCGCAGTGTCTGCGAGATCGCGCGCGAGCGGAGGCCGGAGTGGTCCCTGCTGATGGGCTCGGAGATGTTGCTGGCGCCGGCGGTCGCGTGCGGTGCACACGGCGGGGTCTGCGGCGGCGCCAATGTGGCGCCGCGGGTCTTCGTCGATCTCTACGAGGCGGCGGTGTCCGGCGAGGCGGATCGGATCAAGGTCGCCGAGGCACGGGCGGAGGCGCTGTCGCGCATCTACCGCGTCGGGAGCCATCCTTCGACCGGCATCAAGGGCATCAAGTGCGCGCTCTCGCTCCTCGGCGTCTGCGACGACTTCATGGCCGAGCCCTTCCGCCGCTTCCGCTCCCCGGAGCGGGAGAAGGTGGCGCGGATCCTTATGGAACTGGGGTTGTGCCCCGCCGGACAAGTGTAACATTAGTCGATGCGGTCGCATCCGATAATGTTACACATGGGAGAATGGAGGACTTCGACATGAGAGACCTCGTTGTGACGATCCGATCCTTGGTCCTGCTGCTGGCGGCGGGCCTTGCCTCGGGACAGACGGCCGCGACCCGGTGGAACGTCGCGTCGGCCGGTGCGGTGGGCGACGGGCAGGCGGACTGCACCGCCGTCTTCCAGCGCCTGCTCGACGAGGCCGGGAAGGCGGGCGGCGGCGTTGTCGAGGTGCCGGCGGGGCGGTTCCGGATCGCGGGGCACCTCTCCATCCCGGCGAATGTGACGCTGCAGGGCATCTACCGCACGGCGCCGCTGACGCCGACGCCGCGGCACGGCGGGGGCGAGGTCGGCGGATCGATCCTCCTCGCGTTCGAGGGGCGCGGTTCGACGAACGGTCCACCGTTCATCGACCTGGCGGGGCACAACGCGGTGGTTTCCGGGCTCGTCGTGAGCTATCCGGAGTGGAAGCAAACGGACGTGCCGCCGGTGCCGTATCCGCCGTGCGTGGCGTCGGACGACACCGAGAACACCGGCGTCCTCGAGTGCCTGCTGCTGAATCCCTACGAGGCGATCCGGCTCGTGCGCGCGCACCGGCATCTGGTGCGCAACGTGACGGGCTATCCGTCGTGGCGAGGCCTCTACGTGGACATGTGCGGCGACATCGGCCGCGTGGAGAACGTCCATTTCTGGCCGTTCGGCGTTCACTACAAGCCGGACGATCCGTACTGCAAGTGGGTTAACACGAAGGGCACCGCCTTCGAATTCGCGCGGACGGACTGGGAGTACGTGCTCAACACGTTCTGCTTTGGCTACGGCGCGGGCTACAAGTTCTCCGAGTCGAAAGACGGTTGCGCAAACGGGAATTTCCTGGGCCTCGGCGCGGATTCATGCGAGCGGGCGGTGGTGGTCGAGCAGGCGCAGCCGCCGGGTCTGCTGATCTCCAACGGCGAGTTCGTGGGACGGTGGAGCAGCGGGGAGGCGGTGTGCGTCGACATCGGGCCGGAGGTCGGCGGCAAGGTGAGCCTGGTCAATTGCGCGTTCTGGGGGCCGATCGACCGGTGCGTCCGCATGCGCGGCACCAACGGCCAGTTCACGGCGAGTGCGTGCCATTTCGTCAACTGGGACAACCGCGGCGTGGGTTCGGCGGCCGTGCAGATCGACGCCGGCAAGGCCATCGTGCAGGGGTGCACGTTCATGGAGGATGGCCTCCACGTCGAGGTCGGTCCGGCGGTGGCCTCCGCGATTCTGACGGCCAACCAGGCGGCGGGGGGCTTTCGCGTCGAGAACGCGGCCGGCGCGAGGACGCAGGCCGCGCTCAACGAGGCGGAGACGGTGCAATGGACCGACGCGGCGCGCGCGCACTACCGCATCTCCGTCGGCACCGTCGGCGACGGGCGCCACCTGAAGGGCTGGCACGGTGCCGAGCGCGGTCCGCCGCCGTATCGCTGGAGCCTGGCGCGGTCGCAGCTTGTGCTGCCGGCACCCGCGGGCCGGGCATGCACGATCGAACTCGAACTCGCCGTGCCGGCGCATGCGGTCGGGCCGGAGTCCGGGTTGTACCTTGGCGACGCGCGGCTTGCACCGCTGCAAGCCGGCACCAACCTCACGGCGCGGCTGCCGGCGACGACGGAGGATCGTTACCGCCTGGAACTGCGCTGCGCCGGGTGGGTGCCGGGAAAGCTGAACGCCGCCTCGCAGGACG
>CAYRFK010000008.1:38620-46943 GCA_964423465.1 uncultured Verrucomicrobiota bacterium
GGCGGCTCCCACGCGCCGCGCGGGTCGGGCTTGGGGTATCGTTCCAGTGCGTCACGGAAGGCTGCGAGCGCCCCCGCAGCATCGCCGGCGGATTCGAGGGCGAGGCCGCGGCACCAGTAGCCTTCGTGACGCGCGGGCTCGGTCGTGATCCACTCCTGCGCGACGCGGAGGGCCGCGGTCGTGTCGCCGGCCTCGATCAGCGCCGACACGCCGTTCAGCCGCGCCTCGCGGGGATCGTCCGGCGGCGCGGGCACTGTCAGCTGAGTTGATGACACGGCATCATTGCCGAGTCGGACCGTCACGGTTACCCGCGCACCCGGCGGCGGGGCGGCCGCCGCATCGACGACGCACGACGCCTCGTGAAATGTCCCCGGTGCGAACGCGACGGGATTGGCTGCGGGTGCGGCGACCACCCTCCAGCCGGACGTCCAGGGCCGGGCCGGCGCGTCGGCGCTGTCCTGCAGCGTGAGACCGATTGCGTCCTTCCAGCTCCCCGGCGTGGCGTACAAGGCGGCGGGTGGATCGTCGGCGGGCGGCGAGAGACGGTGTCGCGGCGGCCGGGCCGGCGGCAGCAGCCGGATCCTGAGCACGGCAGGCATGCCCCGTGCGCCTGCGAGCCATTCGAGGGCCACGCGGAACGGGGCGGGCGGCCGGAGGAGCGTGCCCGGCGCATGGGACATTCTCCGCGGCGCATCGGCGGCAGCCCGCGCATCCTGTGCGGGCGCGTTCGTCCCCGCCGTGCCGGCCGGCGTTGCGCTGCGGCGCGAGCATGCGGGGAGCAGCAGGCATGCGCCGCCGACGGCGACGCATGCGACGGCCCGCAGTGCGAATCTACCAGCCCGGAAGGTCGCCATAGCGGTGATGTCCCTTGATGTCCACGCTCTGCCTGCAGGGCCCCCACGAGGCGTCGCCGCAGACCGGCCGCGGAACGCCGTCCACCATGCCTGCAGGTCCCGCGTTGACGCCCGTGCCCGCGCGGTCCTTGCAGAACACGCTCCGCGTCTCCGGGATGGCGCCGGTCGGGAACGGGTAGAGCAGGCGGCCGGAGCCGACGAAGAATCGCGGCGCGTCGTAGACCATCGGGCACGCGACGTTGCCCGACCACTTGCCGCCGGCTGATGCGATCATGGCTGGATCGGTGGTGATGGGGTCCGTCGCGGGGACAAGCGGCGAACGCCGCGCATTCTCGACCCAGTCGTTGCCGTGGTGCATGACGTTGACCGCGTGCGCCAGTTCATGGCCGATCAGGCCTGCGGTGGAGTCGGAGATCACCGCGCGGTCCTCCTTGCGCGGGACGGAGCCGGTATGGATGACGACCTCGGTGACCACGTTGGGCGAGCCGACGCACGGCCGCACCTCGCCCTCGTTGCCGGCGAGCGATCCGGTTCGAAGGCGGATGCCCTTCTGCGGGCCGGCGGTGCCGTGGCCGCGGTTGAAGTTCACGATCCGGTCGGCGTCGTACTCCCCGGCGTCCAACTCGTGCGCCTGCAGCTTCAGGTCCGCAAAGCAGCCCAGACCGCAGCCGATCTCGTCGCGGATGAAGACGTCGCGGTCCGTCGGGCACAGCTCGGTCCACCGGCCCTGCACCACGACGCCGCGGTACTCCTCGTACAGCGTGAAGCCGTCGCCCGGTTCGTTGGGATCGCCGACGTCCGCCGGCTCGAGATCCTTGTCGTCGGTGGCGGCCTGTCCGGAGACGTCCCAGTCGTTCTCCCAGTCGTCAGCGACGCGGTTGCCATTGCGGTCGAGCGGCAGCATGACGGAGGTCGCGCCGTCCGTCGCGGTTCTGCAGGTGCGCCATGTGCCGTCGACGTTGGCCTCGGCCTTCAGCCGGCCCCATGCACCGTAGTCCGCGGCCTGGATGGTCACGACGGCGCGCTCGGACGTCTCTGTCGTCGCGATGACCCATGTGTCGCCCTCGGCGCGCGGCGCCTCGAAGCCGGGCTGGTTCTGCACGAAGGCCAGATCCGGATCGGCGCCGTTGCCCGCGTTGATGCACCAGCCCTTCTCGCGGCTGACGTCGGAGAGGGTGAAGCGGAACTTGCCCTTCATCCGTTCCCCGGGGTCGATCCAGGCTGCGACGGAGACCGTGTTCGAGTCGGGGCCGCCCTGCGGGCGCCAGTAGTCGGGCGGCTCGTCGATGCAGGCCCTGACAATGCGCACGCGGTGCAGATCCCAGGCCGCCTCGCGATACAGGGTGCGCTCGCGCCCGAGGCTCGTCCCCATCGCCACGGCGCTCTGGAAGCTGCCCTGCATGTGGCCGTTCGTCACTGCGCGCATCAGGCGGTCCTGTCCCTCCATGCCGCGGCCGGAGACCCAGGGCTTCTTCTCCGTTGCGAGCACGGCATCGGGCCAGCGGCCGGGGTTCATGGCCAGCGGAAGCTGGCCGATGCCGTACTGCAGCATGGCGAGCCGCCGGAAGGGGGTCGTGTGGGACCGGACGCCGCCGCGGTCGCTGATCGTCGTGAGGCACTGCGTGTCGAAGGCCGGCGGCGGCGTCGGGCCGCAGGCCAGTGCGTAAGCACCGTTCGGCAGGACCTCCTCCAGCGGGTCGTCGTCATCCATCCGCACGTACATCCAGCCGATCGACACCACCGGGCCGGGGCCGGAGCCCGATCCGCTGTAGCGGTACTCCGTGATCGAGCCCGTGGCCTCATGCTTGAAGTAGCCGTGCTCGGAGCCGCTCCAGTCGGAAGCGCCGGCGTCGCGAAGCTCGACGAACTGTCCGACGAGCCGTCCCCGCGCGTCCTTGCAGTCGATCCGCCGGCCCTCCTCCAGGCGGACATTGACACGCCACCGCGTGTCGCCGACGCCGGTCAGACACGCCAGCGGCTCCGCGCGGCAGCGGTACTCGAGCGTGCCTTCCCAGCCGTAACGCGGCTCGCCGCCGCCGGCCGCCATCACCATCATTCCGGCCAGCGGCAGGGCGTGTCCGAGGCCCTTCCGATTCATGCGGCCATGATGCGGCCGGTCGGTGTCGCGCACAAGCACGGACAGCGCCCGACCCGCGTCACGGCGGCGTATCCCCACGCTTGTATCAGCGGATCTGAACGCGGCGTCCGCCGCCCTGCGCCGTGCCGAAGGAGACCTGGACGGTGGCTCCGCGCGTCACCCAACTGCCGGCCGTGGGGCTCTGCGCGAGGGCGTTCGGCTGGCCTGAACCGACGGACTGCATGCCAAGGCCCGCGGCCTTGAGTGCCTCCTGGGCCTGGGCGGCGTTCTTCCCGACGACATTGGGGACGCACACCTTGCTTTCGACCCTGCCCTTGCCGTCCGTGATGATGGGGCGCGAAGCCGGCAAGTTCACCCGCCCCTTGCCGTCATCCGCACCCATGGCCGCCGCACTTACCATCGCCACGACCGCCCCCGCCAGCAGAGTTTTCATCCGGATCCTCCTGCGGACTCTCGCCCGCGGGCCAAGATATGACCGAATCCCCGCTTTCTGTCCAGAGGTCCGGGGCCTACTGCGCGGCGATTTTGCTGCGGTAGGACTCGACCTCCCAGTTGTCGATGAAGTCACGGGCGCTGTCGGCAAGATAGCGGATGCCTCCGAACGCAGCGGCGAGCTGTTCGACGAGGGCGCCGTCCTGCGCGAACTCCAGCGCCAGCGCGGCATTCTTCGCGTTCGTACCGATGCCCCACACGGCGCCGCCTGCCACGACGACCTTCGGCGCGTAGCCGTACTTCGCCTTGTACTGGGCGACCGCGTTCCGGGTGGGTGCCACGCGCAGCGGGTAGGACTTCGAGTAGACGATATGGTCCGGGCTGATCGGTCCGGCCGGCACGGGAATCGCGCCGCCTGCGACGACGCCGGCCGCGTCGGGTCCGAGCGAGGCCTGGAGCTGCTTCGTCAGGGCGGCAACGTCCGCGGCGGCGGGCGGCGGCCCCATCTTGAGGATCGTGGAGACCCCGGCCTTCCGGTACTCGGCCGCGAGCGTCCGCATCACACGGGCGTAGGCGTTGCGCACGCCCGCGGCCGTGTCGGCGGCGACGAAGACGCCGTGGTTCTCAAGGAAGAGCAGCTCAGGCTCGCGGCCGTCTCGCGCGACGCGCGCCTTCAGGGCCTTGCGGACTTCCATGCACAGCGTGTAGCCGGGATCGACGTAGGGCATCCACAGGGCGTCCGGGAAGAGCCGGCGGCACGCGGCCTTGCCGTCGCGCCCGCAGGTCATGCCGTTGACGAGGGCGGGGTGGGTGTGGACGACGTAGCGCGCGGAGAACGTGTCGTGCAGCGGCGCTTCGACCGACGGGCGGCCCTTTGAATCGGGGCGGACCGCGGCGGCCATCATGTCTTTCACCAGCGCCTCGCGCGCGGCGGGGGCGGACGGTGTCGGGACGCCGAAAAGCCGGCCGAGTTTCGCGCGATCCATCGAGACCATCGTCTGCGCCGTCAGCCCGGCCAGCGTCGTGCCCGATGGCTTCACCCAAAGTGTGTCGGCGTTCTTCGCCGACGTGTTTCCGCCGCCGCCCTTCACGTAGTCCGGTCCGCCGAACTCGTGCGAAAGGCCGATGATCGTCTCCAACAACCGCGTCATGGTGTGCTCCCATCGTGCCGGCGCCGGATCCCCCGGGCGGGCGACGATCCGCACACAGTGGCCGAGGCGGACAGGAAAGGCAAATGCGATCGGTTGCCTCTGCGATCCGTCACCAGATCGCCGTCACATGCGGGTAGTCGCGGATCAACCGGTCCGACGTGACCAGAGGGGCGCCGTACCGGCGGGCCAGCGCCACAACGATCCGGTCGGCCGGGTCGCGGTGGAAATCCCCGGGAAGCTGGGTGCTGGCGATGGCGTCGGCCGGCCCCACGGACTCCACATCGAGTCCGGGGTAGGACGACGCGCGGCGGTACCACTCGCCGATCTCCATCGGCAGCGACAGCTTGCCCATCGCGACCTTGACGGCGATCTCCCACACGGAGATTGCGGAGACCTTCAGACTTCCGGCCCTCTCCCCCGCCTCGATGGCCGTCCGCGCACTCCGGCTGAGACGCGACGGATCGTGGAGCCACCAGATCCAGGCCTGGGTGTCCAGGACGATCAAGGCTGCAACTCCTGCCAAAGGTCCGGCATCGGCCGGTCGAAATCCTCCGCGACGTGGACAGGCAGCCCCCGGAGAGACCGGGTTCCGGGCGCGCCCGCATCCGGACGGTGGGGGACGATGTCCACCAGCGGAACCCCGCGCCGTCCGATCGACAGGCGCTGCGGGCTCCGGAGCGCGCGGTCGACGATGGACGGCAGCAACCGGCGGGCCTCGGAGATATTCAGGACCTTCATGGGGCACCTTATGTACACGCATCATGTACAACATGCCCCGCCGATGTGCAACTCCGAAGTCGCCCGGGTGTATCGGTTGCGCTTACCTTGAACAAGCCACGGAAGGGCGATATCGGGTGGCCCATCAGGTCGGAAGCCATGCGATAAAAGCAAAACCCCCGCGGGTTGCCCCGCGGGGGTTTTCAAATCCTGCCGCGAACGACTACTTGATCAGCGGCACGAAGTTCTTGAGCACGGGCGCGATGACCAGCGCGACGACGCTCATGAGCTTCATCAGGATGTTCAGCGACGGGCCGGCGGTGTCCTTGAAGGGATCACCCACGGTGTCGCCGACGACGGCCGCCTTGTGCGCCGCGGAACCCTTGCCGCCGAGCGCGCCGCCCTCGATGTGCTTCTTGGCGTTGTCCCACGCGCCGCCGGCGTTGGACATGAAGAGCGCCATCATGACGCCCGTCACGGTCACGCCCGCGAGCAGGCCACCGAGCATTTCCTTGCCGAAGACGAAGCCGACGAGGACCGGCGTGACGACACCCAGCAGGGCCGGGACCGTCATCTTCTTGATCGCCGCGGCCGTCGAGATGTCGACGCAGCGGGTGTAGTCGGGCTTCACGCCCTCCTTGCCTTCCAAGAGGCCGGGAATCGTCTTGAACTGGCGACGGACCTCTTCAACCATCGCGAAGGCCGCCTGGCCGACTGCGTTCATGGCGAAGGCCGAGAAGAGGAAGGGCATCATCGCGCCGACGAGCAGGCCGGCGCAGACGTTCGGGTCCATGACGTCGATGCGCTCGAGGCCGACGGTCTGTCCGAACGCGGCGAAGAGCGCCAGCGCCGTCAGTGCCGCGGAACCGATCGCGAAACCCTTGCCGATGGCGGCGGTCGTGTTGCCGCAGGCGTCCAGCTTGTCGGTGCGCTGGCGGACTTCCTTCTCCAGGTGCGCCATCTCGGCCAGGCCGCCGGCGTTGTCGGCGATCGGCCCGTAGGCGTCGACCGCGAGCTGGATGCCCGTCGTGGCGAGCATGCCGAGGCCGGCGATGGCGATGCCGTAGAGGCCCGCGAACTTGTAGGAGACAACCAAGGCGGCCGCGAGGACGATCGTCGCGAAGCCCGTGGAGAGCATGCCGTTGCCGAGGCCGGCGATGATGTTCGTCGCCGCGCCGGTCGTGGACGCATCCGCGATGCGGTTCGACGGGCCCTTGCCTTCGGCCGTGTAGTACTCGGCCAGCAGGCCGATCACAACACCCGCCGCAAGGCCGGCGATCGTCGCATAGAAGACGCCCATCGCGCTGAAGACCGTTCCGCCCATCGTGAACTCGGGAGGGCAGAACTTCACGATGACGAAGTACGAGACAACCGCCGTCGCGACGGCCGCCGCGATCGTGCCGGCATTCAGGGCCGTCTGCGGGTTGCCGCCTTCCTTCGTTTTCACGAAGAACGTGCCGGAGATCGAGAAGATGATGCCCACCGCGGAGAGGAGGATCGGGAGAACAACGAGGTTCAACTGCAGTTCGTTGCTGGCCAGCGTCGCCGTGGCGGCGAGAACCATCGCGCTGACGATCGCGCCGACGTAGGACTCGAACAGGTCCGCGCCCATGCCCGCGACGTCGCCGACATTGTCGCCGACGTTGTCCGCGATGACGGCCGGGTTGCGGGGGTCATCCTCGGGGATGCCCGCCTCGACCTTGCCGACCAGATCCGCGCCGACGTCCGCGGCCTTCGTGTAGATGCCGCCGCCGACGCGCGCGAACAGGGCGATCGAGCTGGCACCCATCGAGAAACCGGTGACGATCGGGAGGACTGTTGAGGCCATCGTCGCGCCCTCGCGGCCGAAGACCTTCATGAAGACCAGCGTCAGGGTCGACAGCCCGAGCAGGCCGAGACCGACCACGCACATGCCCATGACCGAGCCGCCCGCGAAGGCAACTTCGAGCGCCTGGGGAAGGCCCTTGCGCGCCGCGTTGGTCGTCCGCATGTTGGCGGCCGTCGCCACGCGCATGCCGAAGTAGCCGGACAGCGCGGAGCAGAAGGCACCGACTACGAAGGCCACGGCCACGAGGCGGACCGAGCCCTTGTTGATCCCGGCCAGGATTGCCGCGACCACGATGATGAACACAGAGAGGACCTTGTACTCGCGGGCGAGGAACGCCATCGCGCCTTCGCGAACGGCCGCGCCGATCTCGCGCATCCGCTCGGTGCCCGGATCCAGCTTGTTGATCCAGGACGTTTTCCAATAGGCATAGATCAGCGCCAATACGCCACACCCCATGCCTGCATAGATCATCTGCTCTGCGTTCACGTGTGCCTTTCCCTTCTTCTGGTGACTTCGGTCCGACGGGCTCCCTGCCTCCCCGCCGCCGAAAAAAAGTTCGCATACTGTAGAACAAAGGGGCGCCCGGAGTCAAGGGCGAACCCGGACCTCGGCGGGCTGCGTAACCATTTGCTGTGGATTGTATTGTGTTAAGAACATGCGTCATGTGTGGCGCGGATCATGGGGCGGACACTCCTGCCCGGCCTGCGGTTGTGCTCTGTACGTCGGCCGCGACGGGTGCGTTTTCCCATCCTTGGAAGCCCGGCGGGCTGGGCCGTCCAATCCTTGGACGTCCGCGGCTCTGCCGGGGGAGGGTTCGGTGCATGGACGGGGTGCAACAGGTCTGTTCCGGGCCTCCCGGGCGCCCGGTTCGGGGTTTCGTGGCTCTGGCTGCGGCAGGACGTTGCTTTCATCGGTCCGATGCAGCGCGTCACCCCCGGCCGCGTCGTCGGCGTCTTCCGGCGGATGGCGGGGACCGAACCCACGGTGCCGTCGCGGCAGGATCTCTCATCGCGGCCGCCGCAAGCCGCGAGGGATTCAGCGTCGTCAGGTAAGGGAGGTGTCGATGAACCACCGAAGAACCGTGCAGGTCGCGACACGAACTCGAATGGCGATCGCGGCGGCGTTCATGGTCGCTGCCGCCTCGGGGGCCCGCATGGAGGGCGGCGGGGAGGCGGATGCCCTCAAGGCCTTAGCCGGAACGATTCAGTTGGATCCCAAGTTAAGGACGCTACGCGGGCGAATC
>CAYRFK010000009.1:0-15185 GCA_964423465.1 uncultured Verrucomicrobiota bacterium
GTAGTCGACCGGGACGAATGCCAGTTCGTTGAGCCACGTCGTGATGTGACCGGCGGCATCGCACCAGCCGGCGGCGACGCTCGTGCCCATCGAGACGCCGAGAACGGCGTTGTCGTTCATGGACATGGATCCGGCGAGCGCCGTGACCTCGCCGTCGTTGGCCACCTCGAAGGGGATGCCGTTCCACTCGCGGCGAAGGTTGAGGAAGAGAGGGCGGATGTGGCGGTCGAAGTCCTCGCGCGACACGCCGCGGAAGAGCGACGCGACACGAGGCTCGTTGTTCACGAAGACGCCCGCCGAACTACCGCCGATGGCATCGACGCGCGGGAGATGCGCGGCCGCGCGCTTCAGCGTGTCGCGGACGCCCTCGATGTGGTACTGCGGGTCCTTCTGGAAGTACGGATCCCAGGCGACCTCCTCCGAGTGGACGACGCGTCCGTCGATCAGGGCCGCGCACTTGCGGTCGCTGCCGCCGAGGTCGAAACCGATGCGGCATCCGTCGAGGTGCCGGCCAAGGGCGACGACGGGATCCCTGGCCTCCGGAAGATCCGCGGCGGGGCAGGGGCGCACCGAGATGGGCTCGAGAAAGACGCGGCGGCCGACGAGGTCGACGTCGAAGGCGCGCGCTCCGCCATCCGCGTAGATGCGGGCCAGGTCCCCGGCCAGGGCGTCGCAGCCCGCCACGAGGACGCGCGGCGCGCCCTTCATCCAGAGAAGAAATTTGAGCGTGCGCTCGACGGCATGAAGGTTGATCGAGCAGTGGTCGCCGTTGTGCGGAAGGATCCTCATCGAATGTCGGAAGCACGTGCCGTCGGGCCGGGCCAGGGCGAGGTCGAGTACGGGCCCGCCCGCCGCCCTCGCGGCGGCGTCGAACTCCCGGTGCCACAGCGAGGCTGGAGCGAGGTCTGTATCCAAGGGTGGCACGATGGCCGGCCTGACTTCAATTCCACTCATCGCTTCTGCCTCCCGTCATTTCGCGGAGCAAGCGTAGCGGATCTGCCATGTTTGTCAACGATGGAACCAAACTAGACGCCTTCGCTTGTGCCGCACGGGGCGGGGTTGTAAGCTCTACAACTTCGTCGGGCGCTGCAAAGTCCGTCGATTGAGGGAAGGGCAGGACCAATGGCCGCCGGTTTCTGGCAGATGAGAAAGATGCGCAAGCTCGCGAAGGCGATGATGCACCATGCGCGGCACGTCCGGGCGATGCGCGAAGATGTGGCGCCGACCGGCGACCTGGAGGCTCTGGCCGTTGCGGAGACACGCCTCGGCGAGGCGATGGCTGCGGGCGACACGGCCCGGTTCGAAGAGGCCGCCGGCGCTCTGGATGTCGCATGCCGGGCCGTGTGGCCGCCGCGTCCAATGCCCGGTCTGCGGGAGAACGTCGAGATCCTCATCGTCGCCCTCGGAGTGGCCATGGCGCTGCGGTGCTTCTTCATCCAGCCCTTTCGAATTCCCACCGGCTCGATGCAGCCCACGATGTTCGGCGTGAAAATCACGGACCAGACCGCGCCGAAATGGCACGACCGGTTTCCCCTCTCGTGGATCGGCTGGGCCATCATGGGCGAGGGGTATGTCGAGGTTCGGGCGAAGAAGAACGGCTACGTCGAGGGTGCGGCGCTTTCGGCCGATGGCGATTCCTGGCTGGTCCGCATCTCCGGTGTGCCTCACACCATCCGCCGAAACATGCCGTCGCTCGTACAGGCCGGCGCCTTCGTGACGAACGGGCAGGTGCTGGCCCGCGGGCGCGTGAAGATCGGCGACCACGTCTTCGTGGACAAGGTCCGCTACAACTTCAGCAAGCCGCGCCGGGGCGACATCATCGTCTTCGACACGACGAAGATCGACTATCCCAACATGAGCGGCGACTTCTACATCAAGCGCCTGGCCGGCCTGCCGAACGAGGTCATCTCGATCCGTCCTCCGTACCTCGTCGCCGATGGCCGCAATGTGACGGAACCCTTCGCGTTCCACCGACTGGTGAACGATCCGGCCTACAGCGGCTACCAACTGGCCGGAGGCCCGTCGCTGAAGCCGCTCAAGCTCGGAAGTCTCGAAGACCGGCTGCAACTGGGATCGGACGAGTACCTGCCGCTCGGCGACAACACGGGATTGAGTCTCGACGGACGCTACTTCGGCCCTGTGAAGCGCGAGGCGCTCGTCGGCCCGGCCTTCATGACCTACTGGCCCGTATCCGACCGCTGGGGCCGCGTGCGCTGAGACGGTTCATGGATCGCGACCTGCACATCCACACGTTCTTCTCTCCGTGCGCCGAGCCGACGATGAGCTTTCCGGCCATCCTCGAGGCGGCACAGAAGGCGGGTGTGCCGGAGATCGGCCTGACCGACCATCCGCACCGGCCGGGGCTGGAACGGCACCATCGGGCGCTGGATGACGCGCGCGAAAGCCACCGCGGCCCCGTCCACGTTTGGATCGGCGCCGAACTCGAGGTCATCGCGCTCGGCCGGCTCATCGTGCCGCCGCCGGAACTCCCGCTGGCCGATTACTTCCTCGCCGCCGCTTCGCACTACGACATCGTCGGGGATCCGCCGGTGCCGAATCTCGAGGATCCCGTGGCGTGGGCGGACCGGCTTCTGACGGATCTGGAGAACGTGTCGGGTTCCGGCGCGCACGTGATCGCCCATCCCTTCTACGCCTACGCTCTGCTGCGGGCGGTGCCGGGCTATCCCACGGCGCGCATGGATGACATCATCGAGGAGATCCGTTCGAGGCGGGTCGACCGCCTTCTCGAGATGCTCGCCCGCGAGTCGATCGCCCTGGAGATCAGTCCGCGCCTCTGCATGCATCTCGGACTCGAGACGTTCATTGAGGATACCTACCGCCGCGCGAAGCAGGCGGGCGTGAAGTTCTCCACCGGCAGCGATTCGCACCGTCCCGCCACCATCGGGCAACTGGGCCAGGCGGAGTACCTGGTCCAACGCCTCGGCCTCGGGCCGGGTGATTTCTGGCACCCCGCCCTGGTCGTGCGCAGGTAGGGCGGGTCAGAGGCCAGAGGTCAGAGGCCAGAGGTCAGAGGCCAGAGGTCGGGGGAAGGGTCAGGACTTCGTTGGTTGCGCGACGCGGCCGAGGAAGAGGATCGCGCCCGACGGCCGGTCGCGGAGCACGAAGAGGAACGGCCGGTCGGCGCGGAAGCTGGCCGGCTCCTGCGCAACCGGCATTGCCGTCAGTCTCATCACGGCCGCGGTTGCGGCGGCGGCCTCGGTGCCCTTCTCGTTGACCTCAATGAAGGCCTTGTGGACCACGTCGCTGACGAACAGGTCCCGGGTCCCGGTCATGCCTGAGAAATCGGCCAGGCCCGCGTTGAACGCGTCGCGCATGCCCAGTTCGATCAGGGGGTTGTTGAGGCCGAACTGTGCCTCGACCTTGAAGCGGGGCAGGGCGACGTTGACCGTCCGGAAGCCGATGCGCCCGAACACGGCGTCGAACCCATCCTTTGCCAGACGCGCCTCGAGTTCGGCAAGCTTGCCGGCATCGGGCAGAAGGACCACCATCGTCAGGTCGCGGCCCTTGTAGGGCAGTTCGCAGATCTGCAGACCGGCCTCCTCGCGATACCCGATTCCCTCCAGATGGGCCTGCATGAGGTCGACGTCGACATCCTGTCCCGGGGCGGCATGGAACGGCGCGGTCTCGGTCCGGTTCTTCGGGAAGGGCGTCTGCCAGGCCCCGTAGAAATAGACGGCGTTCACGAGCACCATCCGGGTCGCCGGCGACAGGATGCCGGGCTGGAGCAAGTCGCGGATCCGGTTGCGGGTCTTGTCTTCGACCCACCCGTTGATGACCTTCCGCTCGCCCTCGGCATTGCCCGCGAAGTCGGCGGCGGCGAACCCGGCGCCGAACGTCGACTCGACATCCTTGGTGAACGCGGGGAGGAGGGGATACGACTTCTGGGCCCAGACTCGGTTCGCCACCTCCAGCGTGACGTCGCCCCCGGCTGCCGCCTGCGCCATCCGGTTCCGGAGCGCGAGAAGCGCGGCATTCCGCTCCGCCTTGCCGGAGGGCAGCGAGAGTGCGGCAACCATCTGCGCCTCCGTCCCGCCCGCCGCGCCGGCGGCGACCATCGACATGCACGCATGAATGCTGAACGGCGAGATCACGAAGTTGCCCTTCTGCCCCGGTGCGACCCGGCCGAGCATCGCCGAGGCAAAGCGGTTGGCGTCGGATGCCGCGGTGCGCGCGGTCGCCGCACCATCCGCGGGCCGGTCCTGGGCGGACTGGGTGGCCACCGCGGCAGAAAGCAACAGGCACGGGATCACGGCTTGCAGGCATCCATTCATGGTCATCTCCTGAGTTCCTGCCCACTATACGCCCGCCGCCGGCTGTCTGTTCATCAAAAAGAGGTGGTCCAGCACGCGCCGAAGTGAAAATGTTTCCGATCGATTGGCCTGCATCGGACGGATCTTCAAGATCAGTCGTATCATGCTATCAACAAATTGTTTACAGTTGTTTCGGCACTAAATTTGCAGATTCGGAACGATTTTGCTGAACAAAACGGCTTCCAATGTGTCAAAATGTCCACCTTTCGCGGACGTTTAAGAGGCGATGCGCAGAGGAAGTCCTAAATTTGTGGCCCGGCCGAGCGCCGGCCAGAAATTGGCATTTTTCGGAAGAGGTTGCAACGGGGTCTTGAAATCGGGGCTGAGATGAACGCGGGAATCGGAGTCATTAACGAGCAGGTCCGGGAGCACGGGGCGCTGGTCTTGGCGCTGCGCGGCGAGATCGAAAAGGTCATCGTCGGGCAGCGGCACTTGATCGACCGGTTGCTGATGGGGCTTCTGGCGGACGGCCACATCCTTCTGGAAGGCGTTCCGGGGCTGGCGAAGACGCTGGCGGTCAAGACCCTTGCGGGCGCGTTGAACACGAAGTTCCAGCGGATTCAATTCACGCCGGATCTTCTTCCGGCGGATTTGATCGGCACGCAGATTTACAATCCGCGGGAGGCGACGTTCGCCATCCGCAAGGGGCCGGTCTTCGCCAACATCATCCTGGCAGACGAGATCAACCGTGCGCCGGCGAAGGTTCAGAGCGCCCTGCTGGAGGCGATGCAGGAGCGGCAGGTGACGATCGGCGGCGAGACATTTCCGCTGCCGGATCCGTTTCTGGTTCTGGCGACGGAGAACCCGATCGAGCAGGAGGGGACCTACCCGCTGCCCGAGGCGCAGGTGGACCGCTTCATGCTGAAGGTCATCGTCGACTACCCGTCGCGCGACGAGGAGCGCAAGATTCTCGACGCCGAGGCGCGGACGTCGCGCCGCCACGACACGCGGGCGGTGGTGGAGCCGGCCGCGATCCTGGCGGCGCGGAAGGTCGTGGACGAGATCTACGTCGACGACAAGATCCGCGAGTACATCCTCGACATCGTTTTCGCCACGCGCGATCCGAAGAAGTTCAAGCTGGAGATCCGCGAATACATCCGCTACGGCGCCTCGCCGCGCGCGACGATCTTCCTGACGCTCGCCGCCCGGGCGCACGCCTTTCTCCAGGGACGCGGCTACGTGACGCCGCAGGACGTGAAGAGCATCGCGCCCGATGTGCTGCGGCACCGGGTGCTGCTCACCTATGAAGCCGAGGCCGAGGAGATCACGCCGGACACGCTGATCGCCCGGATTCTCAACGAGCTCCCGGTTCCGTGACGGCCGGGGGGAGGACGACGTGAACGACATCCTGGACTTGCAGCGGGCGGCCGAGCGGTTCAACGCGCGCGTGAAGGACCTCGTCGAGGTTCTTCCCCGCGACGACCTCGCCGGCCAGGCCCTGAGCATCGAGCTGGAGTCCGCGCACCGTCGATTCACCGAGTCGTGGGATGCCGCCAACCGCCCGCGTCCCGCAAGCGGAGCCCCGTGGCGCGACGTCGAGCAGTCGGCGCACGACTGCCTGCACCTGATCGAACTTCTGTGGCGGACGCAGATGCTGCACCCGCCGCGCGTACTTCAGATCCTGGCTCATGGCCGCGCGTTTGCCGACGCGGTTGCCCGCTCCCACCGCACCGGCCGGGCGCCCGCCCGTCGCCGGGGCGGGGGCGGCCGATGATCCCGAAGGAGATCCTCCGCAAGGTCCGGCGGATCGAAATCCGGTCTCGGCGGCTCGTCAACGAGGTCTTCGCCGGCCAGTACCAGAGCGTCTTCAAGGGACGCGGCATGGAGTTCGACGAGGTCCGCGAATACCAGCCGGGCGACGACGTGCGCTCGATCGACTGGAATGTGACGGCCCGCATGGGCCAGCCCTTCGTGAAGAAGTTCGTGGAGGAACGCGAACTGACCGTGCTCTTCCTCGCCGACGTCAGCGCCTCGAACCGTTTTGGCAGCGTCGGGCAGCTCAAGAAGGACCTCATCGCCGAGATGACAGCGGTGCTGGCGTTCTCTGCCATTCGCAACAACGACCGGGTCGGCCTCGTGCTCTTCTCCGGCGAGGTGGAGCGCTATGTGCCCCCGCGCAAGGGCGTCGGTCACGGCCTGCGCGTGATCCGCGAGGCCCTCTACCACGAGCCCCGCCGCCGCGACACCGCCGTCGGGCCGGCCCTCGAGTTCCTCAACCATGTTGTCACGCGCCGCTCGGTCTGCTTCCTGCTGACCGACTTCATGTTTCCCGACGCTGCCGACCGCCTGCTGGCGATCGCCGCGCGGCGCCACGACGTGATCGCGGTGGTCGTCTCCGACCGCCGCGAGCAGGCGTGGCCGAAGTCCGCCGGGCTGGTCGAGTTCGAGGATCTGGAGACCGGCGAACGGTTCGTGCGCGACGCCGCCGATCCCGCGACGCGGGTGCGGCTGACCGAACGCGCCGCCGCGCAACGCGCCGCCCTGCTCACGCGTCTGCGCCGCGCCGGCATCGATGCCATCGAGGTTTCCGCCGGCGAACCCTACGACCGCGCCCTCGTCAGGTTCTTCCGCGAGCGGGAGCGGCGGCAGCGAGCATGAGGACCCCTCCGTGAAGATGCCAGGCTCCATGTGTCGGGTGTCGGCCGGCGGCAGCCGCCGGGTTCCAAGGCTTGGAACGGTCTCCGCACGGGCTTTCCAAGGCTTGGACGAAGCGGGTTCCGCGTTCCGGGTTCCGGGTTCGGCGTTTCCACCAACCGTTGGACCCCGGCTGCCGGCCGTTGGCTGTTGGATGTTGGATGTTGGATGTTGGGTGTTGAATCCTCCGTTCCTTCGCGCCCTTTGCGCCTTCGTGTTCGTCTTCCTCTTCTCCGCCGGCTGCGCCCGGGGGCCTTCGTATGCGGTGCGGGCGGGGGCGACGAACGGGAGCGTGCGGGTCGAGATGGCGCTGAGCACGAACGCGATCCGCATCGGCATTCCGGTGACGGCGCGGGTTCGGGTCCATCACCCGGAGGGCGCGCTGGTGACGATCGACGAGCCGGGCCGCAGCAACGCGGTCCGTGTGCTCGACCGCCGCTGGGGAAGCCCGGTCCGGGACGGCCGCGGCATGCAAACCGAGGCTGTGTTCCGCCTGACGTCCTTCGAGATCGGCAGCCATTCGGCCTTCACCGGATCCGTTCATGTCGCGTCCGGTACACAGACGGTCGTCTCGGTGGCCGTCCCGGATATGACCCTGACGGTGGAGTCTTCGCTGAAGGGCGACGAAAAGAGCCTTCGCGAACTCAAGAGTGCCGTCGACTGGGCGCCGGCCGTTCCGCGCGGGCTTTGGGTGTTCCCGCTGGTCGCGCTTCTCGCGCTGGGCGCCGCGTTGCTGGCGGTGAGGTTGTTTCGCCGCGTCCGCGAGCCGGCGCCGCCGCCGCCGCTGCCGCCCGCGCATGATGCCGCCCTGGCCGACCTGCACCGGCTCCTGTCGCAGGGCTGGATCGAGGCGGGCGAGGCGGAGCGGTTCTATGTCGAGTTGTCGCGCATCGTCCGCGCCTACATCGAGCGGCGGTTCGGCCTCCAGGCGCCGGAGCGGACCACGGAGGAGTTCATCCGCGAGGCGTCGGAATCCGTGGCGCTGTCCGTTGAGCACCGCCAGCTCACGTGCCGGTTCCTGGAGCACAGCGATCTCGTGAAGTTCGCGCGGGCCCGTCCGGGCGCGGAGGACATGCAGGCCGCGGCGAATTCGGCGGAGCAGTTGGTGCGGGAGACCATCCCGCCGCCGCCCGCGGGGGGCTCGAAACCGTGACGCTGGGCCATCCATGGTTCCTGCTTCTCCTGCTGCTGGTGCCGCTGGTGGAATGGCTGCGCATCCGCCGGCCGTCGCGGCTGGTGTTCCCGTTCTCGGATGTCGCGGCGCTGCGTGCCATGCCGGTCTCGTGGGCGGTCCGCGCGCACACGCTGCTGCCGTGGGCACGGGGGATCGGGCTGGCGCTGCTCGTCGTGGCCCTGGCGAGGCCGCAGAAGGGGCTCGACGAGAGCATCGTCCGTACCGAGGCCGTGGACATCGTCCTCGTCGTCGACGTCTCTCCCTCGATGGCCGCGGAGGATTTCTCGACCCGTACCGAGCGTCTGAACCGGCTCGACGCCGCGAAGAAGGTCATCGAGACCTTCGTGAAGCGCCGCGAGAACGACCGGATCGGCATGGTGGCTTTCGCGGCGATGCCCTACACCGCCTCGCCGCTTACGCTCGACCACGCATGGCTGCTCTCCCGCACCACGGGGCTCGAGATCGGCATGGTCGGCGACGGCACCGGAATCGGCACCGCGCTGGCCTCGGCCGTGAACCGTCTGCGGGAGAGCCGCGCCAAGAGCCGCGTCGTCGTGTTGCTGACCGACGGCATGAACAACTCGGGCGCCATCTCGCCCGACGATGCCGCGAAGGCGGCCGAGGCGCTGGGCATCAAGGTCTACACCGTCGGCGCCGGCACCCGCGGCTTCGCGCAGATGCCGGTGCGCATGCCGTTCGGCGGCGTGCAGTACTCGCGCCAGCCGGTGGAAATCGACGAGGCCCTGTTGCAGCGGATGGCGAAGGCGACGGGTGCCGCGTATTTCCGCGCGACGGACCTCCGGTCCCTCGAGGACATCTACACCCAGATCGACGAACTGGAGAAGACCGAGATCGAGGTCACGCAGTTCACGCGTTACGAGGAGCGGTTCATGAACTGGGCCGCCGCCGGACTGCTGCTGCTGGCGGTGGCGAAGGCCCTTTCGCTCACGCGCCTCGGGAGGCAGCCGGCATGATCCACTGGGGACGGCCGGAATGGCTGTGGCTTCTCGCCGCCTGGGCGGCGGCGGGATGGACCGTGTTCGCGTTGCTGCGCCGCCGCTCGCGCCGGCTCGCAGAACTGGCCGACAGCGCCCTCTGGGGCCAGCTCATGCCCGTGCGCGACGAGCGGCGGCTCCGCCGCAAGCTGGCGCTGTGGGTTCTTGCAAGTCTTCTGGCCGTGGTCGCCCTCGCGCGGCCGCAGTGGGGCACGCGGTGGGAGGAGGTCCGGCGGCGCGGCCTCCAGATCGTCGTCGCGCTCGACACCTCCAACAGCATGCTGGCCGTCGACCTCAAGCCGACGCGGCTCCAGCAGGCCAAGTGGGGCATCCGCGACCTCGTCGCGCGCCTCAAGGGCGACCGCGTCGCGCTGCTGGCCTTCGCGGGGGCGCATTTTCTCCAGTGCCCGATGACGATCGACTACGCCGCGTTCCTGATGACGCTCGAGGATCTGCACGCCGGCATCATCCCGCGCGGCGGCACGTCGATCGCCGAGGCCCTGCGCGGCGCGATCGATGCGTTCGATTACAAGGCGGCCGGCGACCGGGTGGTCATCCTTGTCACGGACGGCGAGAACCACGAGGGCGATCCCGCGTCGCTGATGGCGGACCTGAAGGAAAAGGGCATCAAGGTGTTTGCCGTCGGCGTCGGCACGTCGGAGGGTGAGTTGATTCCCGCGGAGAACGTTGCGGGCGGCTTCTTCAAGGACCGCCAGGGCAATGTTGTGAAATCCGCGCTCCACGAGGACACCCTGGCGCGCCTCGCCACCGCGACCGGCGGCGCCTACGTTCGCGCCGCGCCCGGCGATTTCGGACTGGAGCGCATCTACGAGCAGGGCATCCTGCCCCTCCGTCGCGAGGCCCAGGAGTCGCGCATGGCCCGCATGCATGAGGACCGCGGTGCCTGGTTCATCGGCGCGGCGCTCCTGCTCTTTGTTCTCGAGGCGCTCTGGCCCGATGCGGTACGCCGTGCGAAGCGTCCAAACGGGGGGGCTGCGCCATGAGCCGCCGTCTCCTGCCGTTCCCGGGCGTTGCCGCCCTGCTGCTCGCCGTCGCGGCGCATGCCGCCGATCCCGCGCCCCGTGACGCGATGAAGGAGGGGCGGAAGCAGTTGAAGGACGGCGACCTCGCCGCCGCCGCAGCAGCATTCGACCGCGCCGCGCAGGCTGCCCCGCAGGCGAAACTCGACCCCGCCCGGGCCCGCTACAACCAAGGGCTCGCGCTCCAGCAGGATGCGGGGAAGGACGCCGAGGCCGAGGCTGCGATCGAGCAGGCGCTCCGCACCACCGACACCGCCCTCCAGGCCCGCGCCCTCTACAATCGCGGCCACCTTCTCGCCGAACGCGCCCGGGCGCTGCAGCAGGAGCAGAAGCTGCAGGAAGCCCAGCAGCCTGCCGGACAGGCCCTCTCGTCGTTCGCGGACTCGCTCCTGCTCGCCCCCTCCGACGACGATGCCCGCGTGAACTTCGAAATGACGCGCCGGCTGGTCGAGGAACTGCAGACGCAGGACGAGGAGCAGAAGAAGCAGCAGCAGGACCAGCCCCAAGACCAGAAGCAGCAGGATCAGCAGCCGAAGAAGGATCCGGGCGAGTCGCAACCACAGAAGCCGGAGGACGGTCAGCAGGACCAGCCGTCTCCGCCGCAGCCGCAGGACCAGAAGGCCGACGGTCAGCCTCAGGACCAGCCCCAACCGGGCGAGATGAACGAGGAGGAGCAGCCCGCCGGGGAGGCGGGCGAGGAGAAGGCTGAGGACATGTCGAAGGAGGAGGCCCTGATGCTCCTCGACGCGATGAAGGCCGAGGAGGCCGCGATGCGCGAGAAGATGCGCCTGCGCCTCGGCAAGCCGGTGCCCGTGGACAAGGACTGGTGAGAACACCGAACATCGAACACTGAACGCGAATTCAACAACCAACAGCCAACAACCAACAGCCAACCTCCAACAACGCGGAGCCCGGAACTCGGAACCCGGAACGCGGGCAACGAACGCCGGGCGGAACGGATTGTCCAAGCGGACAGGCTTGCATGCCGAACGGAGCGCGGCCAGTGTGGTCGAATATCTCATGATCGGAATCGTACAGGCGGCGGGGGGATGGCTGAGGCGGATCGCGCCGGCGGCAGGCCTCTGGCTGGCCGCGTCCGCGGTCGCCGGCGAGCCTGCGGTGTCGCTCGACGTCCAGCCCCGCGCGATGAAGGTTGGCGAGACGGCCGTTGCGACCATCACCGTATCCAATCTGTCCGACGCGCCGGCTCCGCAGATGCCCGACCTCGACGGCTTTCAGGTCCAGCCGGCGGGGCAGGAGAGCCGGCTCAACATCGTCAACGGATCCGTCGACCGGTCCGTCGTCCACCGCTTCGCCCTGACCGCCGTCAAGGCGGGGGACCACACGGTCGGCCCGTTCCGCTACGAGGCCGCGGGGCGCGCCTTCGATCTGCAGCCGGTCACGGTGCAGGTGGTTCCCGCGCCGGCGGGCGGGGCGGGCGGCGCGCCGGTGAGCGACCTGTCGAAGGCGGCCTTTGCGCGGGTCAAGGTGGACCGCCCCGAGGCCTACGTCCACGAGCGTTTCACGATCACGATCGCCGTCTATTCGCGCGGCATCGAACTCGACCGCAACGTCGAGCTCATGAACATGCCCCAGAGCGGCATCAAGCTCAGCCAGTTCGCCGAGGTCGGCGGGGGGCAGGAGGCGATCGACGGACAGGTCTACCAGGTCCGCGCCTTCCGCGCCGAGGGCCGGGCGCTGACCGCCGGCGAGATTGTCCTGGCCCCGACCCTGCGGGCCGGCGTCGTGGTGCGGCGGCAGGGGCGGTCGCGCGGTCCGTTCGGGGACTCGTTCATCGAGGACTTCTTTGGCGGCAATCCCTTCGACCGTGCCGAGCGGCGCCCCGTCGACCTGCCGGCGGATCCCGTGACGCTGACCGTGCATCCGCTGCCCGCCGAGGGCCGGCCGGAGTCCTTCAGCGGCGCCGTCGGCGTGTGCAGTTGGGATGTCGCCGTGCGGCCGACGGAGGTCAACGCCGGCGAGCCCGTGACCGTCACGATGACGGTGCGCGGCGAGGCGAACCTCGAGGCGGTGAACGTGCCCCGCCTGGACCTCGGCCCCGCGTTCCGCGTGTACGATCCCCGCCTCGTGAGCCGCGGGGACAACCCGCGCGAGAAGACCTTCGAACAGGTGGTGATCCCGCGCGACGGAACGGCCACGGAGATCCCTGCGCTGTCGTTCAGCTACTTCGATCCCCCGGCGCGGGCCTACCGGACCGTGACGCGCGGTCCGTTCCCGCTGGTGGTGCATGCCTCGACCAACGGGGCGGCGACGCTCCGACTTGCGACGGCGATGCCCGCCGGGCCTCAGATCCTGGAAGGCGCACCGGACATCGTCTACCTCAAGCCGGTCGTTCTTCCGCATCCAATCGGGGAGGGCAAGCTCCGGCCGCTGCGTCGGTTCGACGTATTCCGGTGGCCGGGGACGCTGGTCCATGCGCTTCCGGCCGCCGTGGCGCTCGCGGCCCTCCTCGTCGCCCGGCGTCGCGAGGTGCTGGAGAACGATGTCGCCCGTGCCCGCCGCGAGCAGGCCCCGAAGGCGGCGCGTCCGGCCGTTGCGAAGGCGCGCGCGGCGGCGGAGCAGGGCAACGGGGCGGCCTTCCACGAGGCGCTCTGGGAGGCGCTGACGACCTACTTCGGCAACCGCCTCAACCTGGCCCCCGGCGAGGTCGCGCGCGACCGGGTCGTGGCCGCATTCGAACCGGCGGGGGTGGGGCAGGAGACGCTGGACGGAATCCGCCGGCTGTTCGACTCGTGCGACGAGGCCCGGTACGCCGGGGGCGCGTCCGGCGCCGCGGGCATGCGCGACCGGGTCGAGATGCTCGTCAAGATCCTCGGCCGGTGCGAGAGGGTGAAGCTGTGACGGGGCGTCGTGTCATTTCGGTTCTGGCCGCCTGCATGGCGCTGGCTGTGGTTGCCCGCGCCGGCGAGGGTCCCGCGGATGCCAAGGCGGCCTATGATGCCGGCCGCTTCGCCGAGGCCGCGCAGATGTACGAGGCGGCGATCGGCGTGCACGGCGGGCAGGCGTCCCTCCATTTCAACCTCGGCAACGTGCGCTACCGCGAGGGCGATCTCGGCCGCGCGGTGCTGGAGTACCGGCGCGCGTGGCGGCTGGCGCCGCGCGATGCCGACGTTGCGGCCAACCTGAAGGTTGCGCTGGATCTCGGCGGTGCGCCGCTCCCGACGGCACCGTGGTACCTATGGCCCCTCGAACGCATCTCCCTGTCGGAATCGCGACTGCTGGCCGCCGCCGGCTGGTGGATGGGACTCCTGCTCCTCGCCGCCTCGTGGTTCTGGCGCCGCGGCCCGGCGGCGGCCCTGCGCCGGCTCGCCGCCGCCTGTGGCATCGCCTGCGCCGCCGGCCTGGCCGGCGTGCGGCACTGGCGGACGCTCGACGCGGAGCACGTCGTGACCGCGACCGGCATCAGCGCCCTGTATGCGCCGCTCGAAGGCGCCTCGTCGCACTTCACCGTCCCCCGCGGCGCGATCGTCGAGGCGCTGGAGGAGCAGGGCCCCTGGCTCAAGATCCGCCTCGCCGGCCGCGAAGGCTGGATCCCGTCCACCGCCTCCTCGCCCGTCGTCCCGCCGCTCATCTCTCCCTGACCCCGCCGCCCGGACCCTCCGGGTAGCCGCGGGGCTGTGACCCGCGGCGCCGGGGCGTTGCCAACCGCGCACGGATTGGGCCATCGCCCCGGTGCGCCACGTCGTAGCCGTGGCGCCACATCGCCGACCTCAGACCTCCGACTTCAGACCTCCGACCTCCGACCTCGGACCTCGGGCTTCGCCCGTGCTCGCGTCGGCGGCGGCGGGGCGTATGATGGGCGGCGCGACGGACGGAGGGAGCCGGGAGCATGGATGCGACAACGATCGGGGTCGGCGCGGGATGCCTTGCGGCGGGGGCGGCGCTGGGATGGTGGATCGCGCGGCTGCGGGCCGCCGGCGTCGTGGAGCGGCAGCGCTCGGAGGCCGAGGCGCGCATCGCGGGGCTGACGGAGCGCGTCGCCGCGCGCGAGCAGCAGGTGTCGGATCTCCAGATGCGGCTGGCATCGGCGGAGTCCGTCGCGGGCGAGTTGCGCGGACAGCTTTCCGACCTCCAGTCCGCACAATCGCGCCTTCAGGCCGAGCTGGAGAACGAACGCGCTGCGGCGCAGGAGAAGCTCGCGCTCATCGAGGCGGCGCGGACGCAGCTTGCGGATACGTTTCAGGCGCTTTCGGCGCAGGCGCTGCAATCGAACAACGAGTCCTTCCTGCAGCTCGCCCGCACTGCGATGAAGGCCCAGCAGGAGCAGGCGTCGGGCGACCTCCAGCGCCGCCAGCAGGCGATCGGCGAACTCGTCGCCCCGGTGCGCGAATCGTTGCAGCGGTTCGAGACGACCGTCCAGAAGATCGAGACGACCCGCGCCGGCGCCTACCAGGGGCTTGTGGAGCAGGTCCGCGGCCTGCAGGACGCGCAGGAGAAGCTGCGCGCGGAGGCCTCGAACCTCGTCCGCGCGCTCGGCACGCCGCGCGTCCGCGGGCGGTGGGGCGAGATCCAGCTCAAGCGCGTGGTCGAACTCGCCGGTATGCTCGACCACTGCGATTTCGAGGAACAGGTCAGCACGGACGGCGACGAGGGCCGACTCCGCCCGGACATGATCGTGAAGCTTCCGGCGGGCCGGCAGATCGTCGTCGACGCCAAGGCGCCGCTCGCCGCGTACCTCGAGGCGCTGGAGGCGAAGGACGACGACGTCCGCCGTGCGCGCCTGCGCGACCACGCGCGCCAGATCCGCGACCATCTCGTCGCCCTCGGCCGCAAGTCCTACTGGGACCAGTTCGATTTCACGCCCGAGTTTGTCGTGCTGTTCCTCCCCGGCGAGACCTTCTTCAGCGCCGCGCTGGAGCAGGACCCGTCCCTGATCGAGCAGGGCGTCAACGAGCGCGTCATCCTCGCCACGCCGACGACCCTGATCGCGCTGCTCAAGGCGGTCTCCTACGGCTGGCGCCAGCAGAAGCTCGCCGACAATGCGAAGGAG
>CAYRFK010000009.1:15195-45875 GCA_964423465.1 uncultured Verrucomicrobiota bacterium
GGAGATCTGCGACCTGGGCCGCGAACTCTACAAGCGCCTCGCGACGCTCGGTTCGCACGTCGCGGACATCGGCGCGGCGCTGGGCAAGGCGGTCGACGCGTACAACCGTGGCGTCGCGAGCCTCGAAACGCGCGTGCTCCCCCAGGGCCGTCGCTTCATGGAGTTGGAGGCCGCCGGCGGTCTCGACGAGATCCCGGCCCTCGCCCCCGTCGAACAGCAACCCCGCACCCCCCAGGCCCCGGAGCTGACGGCGGGGGAATGAGGCCGCCTTCCGTGACCGCGGCGTATGGCCGCGCCATTCGACGCGGGATTCCGCGTGGCGCCCGAATCCGTCGGGCGCAACGGTTGATCTGAAACGCCGCGTGGCGCCGGTCGGATACCGGCGCTACGACCGTCCGTCGCAGGCGGGGTAATCACCGCATGGAGACGAGGTGCGTACCGTGGCGGCCGAGAAGACGCGTCGGCCCCGGCGGCGCGTGCTTTCCAAGTGCCTGAGGCGCGCGTAGGTTTCCAAGGGTTGGAAACCCGCATGCAACGGGCTTCCAAGGGTTGGGAAACCGGGAGGCGGTCATGACGCGGATCCTGCGGGCGGTGCTGCTGGCGGCGGCGGTTGCGATGGCGGCGGGGGCGGGGGAGACGGCGCGGCCGGCGAAGCGGTGGCTCTACCTGTCGACCAACCTCTACGTGAACGACAACGTCGCGAAGGCGGAGGCGCTGCTGAAGCGCGCGGCGGCGGCGGGGTACAACGGGGCTCTCTTCACCGACTTCAAGGTGGCCACGTGGTGGACGCTCGACGATCCGGCGCGCTGGAAGCGGAACGCGCAGGCGGTCCGCCGCATCACGCGCGAACTCGGCATGGACCTCGTCGTCTGCGTCGCCCCCTTCGGCTATGCGGGCGGCATCCTCTACCACGACCCCAACCTCGCCGCGGGCATGCCCGTGCGCGACGCGCCGTTCGTCGCGCGCGGCGGGGACCTCGTTCCCGAGGCGACGGCGGTGATCCGCAACGGCTCGTTCGAGGACCTGCGCGGCGACGAGGCCCGCGGTTTCTCGTTTCAGGACGGCCC
Organism: uncultured Verrucomicrobiota bacterium; assembly: GCA_964423465.1. Lineage (GTDB taxonomy): Bacteria > Verrucomicrobiota > Kiritimatiellia > PWTM01 > PWTM01 > VGWF01. The sequence goes on from CAYRFK010000009.1 coordinate 16,263, forward strand.
CGGGAAGAGTTCGTTCGCCGACGCCGCCGTGGCGCACGACGGACGCGTGTCGATGCGCTTCGAGAACTTCCGCGCCGACAACGAGGCGGGCAACGGACGCATCTGCGCGAAGCTCGCGGTGCGCCCGTGGCAACAGTACCGGCTGCGCGTCTGGATGAAGGCGGAGAACCTCGACGCCGACATGATCCAGGTGATTGCGATCGGGAACGGCCGGACCCTGCAGCACCAGGTCCCGACGCGGCCGGGCGGGGGTGGGCGCGAAGGCATCGGCTCGGCGCGGGGGCTCACGACCGACTGGATCGAGCAGTCGGTCGCCTTCAACAGCCTCGACTGCACGAACGTCGCCGTCTACGCCGGCGTCTGGGGCGGCCGGGCGGGGCGGATCTGGTGGGACGACCTGCGCATCGACGACGCGCCGCTGCTGAACCTCGTCCGCCGCGACTCGCTGCCGCTGATCCTCGCCGGTGCGGACGGCACGGCGCTGGCCGAGGGCCGCGATGTGGAGCGCATCGTCGACCCCGGCATGGGCGCGAAGCCGTGGAAGGGGAACTACGACACGCACCACGAGCCGCCCCGCGTCCGCCTCGCCGCCGGCTCGCGCATCCGCGAGGGCGACCGCGTCCGCCTCTCCGCCTGGCACACGGCGATCGTGAACGACGGACAGGTCAACTGCAGCCTCGCCGAGCCCGCCGTGTTCGCGATCTGCGAGAGCGAGATCGCACACGCCGCGGAGGCGCTGGAGCCGGACGGCTGGATGCTCTCGCACGACGAGATCCGCACCGGCGGTTGGGAGCCCGCGGAGGTCGCGTTCGGGTCCGCCGGCCGACTCCTCGCGGCGAACGTGAAGCGGTGCGTGGAGATCGCGCGGCGCGCGGGCGGTGGAAAGCCGGTCCACGTGTGGTCCGACATGTTCGACCCCGCCCACAACGCCCGGAAGGACTACTACCTGTTCAACGGCGACTTCGCCGGCTCGTGGGAGGGCCTCGACCGCGACGTGGTCGTGATCAAGTGGGGCGGCGGGAAGATCGCGCGCCCCGGCCTCGAGTTCTTCGCCGGCCGCGGCCACCGGCAGATCATCGCCGCCTACTACGACGGCGATCCCGCAAAAGACCGCGCGATGTGGGCGGAGACATCGAAGGGCGTCGCGAACATCGACGGCGCCATCTACACGACCTGGCGCAACGACTACGCCAACCTCGATGCCTTCGCCCGGCTCTGGTGGGGTGGGGCGACCGTTCGGTGACGTCGGGGGGGGTGCCCCCCGGCCGGCTGCGCATCGCGCCGTCAGCGACCGGTAGCCGATGCCGCTGTGGAGCCGTTCCCATGCAGCACGATCGGGAGAAGGGTCGCGAAACGGGAGAAGTCGCGGTCCGTCGTGAACACGGCGAGATCGCATCGGACGGCGACGGCGCAGATGAGGAAATCCGTGTTGGACCCCTGAATGCCCTTCGATCGGCAGAGATTGAAGAACAGGGCTGCTGTCACGAAGTCCTCTGTGAGCAGGGCGATGTCGGGAAACGCGGCCAGATGCTCCTTCAAGCGGTCGAACTGCGTCTTGTCCCGCACGCCGGACAGCACCTCCTGCCGGATGGGGCCGATGATTTCAGCCACATGGGAGACGACGAGTCTCCTCAACTCCTCCGCTTCCGGATACCGGCAGTGTCCGCCGCGCCGAAGCGCCAGCGACCAGACGCTCGTGTCGACCAGGACTCTCATGTCCGTGCGCGCTGCCGCTTGTGGTCGTACCCGGGTTCGAAATCCACCTTCCCGAAGAGATCCAGGATCTTGTCCTGCCGCAGATGCCGGATGTAGTCGGACAGCGCCTGCGTCACCGCCGCCTTCTTGGTGCGGTGGTTTCCCAGCGTAACCGCTTCCTTGATCAGTCCGTCATCGAGTTGAAGATTTGTCGCCATATCCCGTCTCCACACATACGGCTACACACGAGTATGTGTGACGTCAAGCCCCGAATGCCAAACTCCGCCACCCGGCAGGAGGGACACATCCCGAGCCCGACGGATTCGGGCGCCACGGATGCGCGACAGGCGATAATGCTCCGCGTGCTACCGTCCGCCCGCCGCAAGACGCCGGGCCTGCTGGGCCTTGTGGAGGTCGGGGGGCCAGACGTCGCGGAGGGACTCGATCCATGCGTCCGAGCCGCCCTTCGCCGCCCCGCCGGTGTCGCCGACCGCCACCAGGTTGATGCGGGGCCAGTCAGGGGGCTTGGCGAAGGTGCCCTTTCCGCGGATGTTCCAGAATGTCGTGTGGATGCCGGTGTGCGGACCGCGGTCGCCTCGGCCGCCGCAGACGTAGAGGCGCGACGGGTCGCCGGCGTCGAGGTCGGTGAAGAGGTTCTCGTAGGGCGCGTTGCAGTGGTGGTCGCACGTGAGTTGCTCGGTGCGGCCGCCGGAGGAGACGTTGCCGGTGGCGATGCCCTCGACGGTCAGGTCGTGAACGAAGCGCGTGGCGATCTGGAAGCGGGTGAAGAGGCAGTCCTGCGCGGCGCCCGTCGCCCACATCGCATGGTGTCCGCTGGGATCCTTGCGGCGCGGGTTGTCGAAGCGGACGTTCTCGACGAGGCAGAATCGGCAGCCGGAGGCGATGATCCCGTTGTCGCAGTCCAGGATCTCCACGTTCCGGACCCAGCCGTTCACGACGCCGCTCATCTGGATCGCGTTGTATCCGACCTCGAGCAGGTGGGCCTTCTTGGGGACGCCGGGGAACTCGAAGCTGAGGTCCTCAACGCCCATGTCCTCCGCGCCCGGCTGCCAGGTCCACGCCTCGGGCTTCCATTCCGGGCGCAGGAACAGTCGCAGCGGACGGTCCAGCGTGACGCGGGTGCCCTCGACGGCGACCACGCGCGCGACCCAGTCCATGAAGTTCTTCCGCTCCTTGAACGTCGCCTCGCCCGCCTCGAACCGGTCGCCGTGGATGTAGCGGCCGAGCGACGCGGCGTTGTTCATCGTCAGCCGGATGTAATCGCCCGGCCGGAACGCGGAGGCGTCGGACAGCACGATCGCGGTGTCGCCGCGCTTCGCAGGCTCGGCCACGTCGGCGGCGCGCGAGCCGTGGGACGAGCCGCGCATCGTCACGAATCCTCCGGAAAAGGCCCACTTCGACTTCGTATTGTCGACCAGGGCGGCGCCGTGGACCTCGGACAGCGACTTGGGGCATACGAGCACCGTGCGCCCCGGGCCTTCGCCGCGAAGCACGACGCCGCCGGTGCGGAGCGTCAGTTCCCGCGTGATCACGTAGCGGCCGGCGGGGAGGAGCACGGCTCCCTGGGGCGTCGCGTCGATCGCGGCCTGAATGGCGTCGGTGTCGTCCGTCGATCCGTTGCCCTTCGCGCCGTGCTTCGTCGCGTCCGTCGCGACCGGGATCTCCGGCACCGGCTTCTCGCCGCAGCGATAGCCCGCGAACGAGAAGTCCGGCAGCCGCGAGGCGGGCGTCCACTCCTCGCCATTCGCGCCCCACAGCTTCGACGGCTTGCCCTTGCCCTGCGCGACCGCAGGTGCCGCGGCCGCCTTCGCCGGCGACGGGGTGCGGAAGGAGGGAAGCGGGTTGAAGGCGGAAGCGGACGGGTCGGCGGCGGGGGCCGCCGCGGTGGAGGGTGGAAGGTTGAGGGTGGAGGGTGGGGGAGGGGAAGAACCGAGGTCCGAAGGCCGAGGGCCGGGGTCCGATGGCCGCGATTCAAGGGCGGGGCGGCTCGTGCCACTCGTCACCGGCCACGGAGCCCCGTCGGGTTCCGCGTTCCGGGTTCCGAGTTGGCCGTTGGAAGTTCGGTGTTGGCTGTTGGCTGTTGGATGTTGGTAGTTGGTTGTTGGCGTTGCTCCGCCCCCCTCGTCTCCCGCCCCTCGCCCCCCGTCCGTGCCGCCGGCCATCAGGGCGCGCACGTGGCTCTGGTCGACGGCGCTCAGGTCCGTGATCGACATCGAGAGCTTGATGCCGCCGCGCAGGACCAGCAGCACGCGGTCGCCGGAGGATCCGACATACTCCGCCTCGATCCGCCGCCCGTCAGCCCGCACCCACGACCGCATCTCCGCGACGGCGCCGGCCGCGGACGCCAGTACCATCGCCACTACCCACGCTGGCGAAAGGAATCGCACAAGCCCCGTGTTCTTCATGGCCGCCCATGCAACGGGAACACGGCGGGGATGTCAACTCTCGGACGCCAGAGTTCACAGAGGGGGGCACATGGCAGCGTCATCCGGTATGGGATTCTGTCGTAGCGCCCGAATCCGTCGGGCGCAACGGTTGATCTGGAGCGCAAGGTGGCGCCGGTCGGATACCGGCGCTACGGCACGGATTCGAAGAGATAAGGTGCCAACGAAACTCACTTCACGGAGATGAGACATGTGTCGTGGCGTCGGGAAGGATGCGTCTGCTCTGGACGGAGTTGCCTTGCGCCTCGCGCGGCGTACCCTGATGGCATCATGAGCGCGGGCACAGACGTCGATGCCTATCGCAAGAGGATCGCGAAACTAGATCGCGAGCTTTCCGGCCTAGCCTTGCAGGAGAGTCCGGAATCGGTGCTGCGTTCTGTACGAGAGGCTCCGGGAATCCGCCCCGGATACGATGTCAGCGGCCAGCCACCGCCTCGAACCGGAACAGCAGCCGCAAAGTCACGTCGCGGCCGTTGAGGTCGTTGGGCTTGCCGGAGGGGCCGCCGTCGTCGGGCTTGCTGAACTTCGTGCCGATCGGCGGGATCGCGGCGAGGAACGAGACGTCGCCGTCGGGCAGCGGCGGGAAGACGTTCTCGACCGCCTTCTTCGACCAGCCGGGGACATTCTCCTTGGGCTTCCGCGGCGTGCCGAGGCGGAGGAACAGGTCGGGCGTGGCGGACTCGACGGTCATCGTCGCATCCGGCGCCGCGAGCGTCGCGCGGCGCACGCCGGCAAAAGAGCCCTTGAACTCGGGCACCGCCCACGTCTCGCCGGGCACGGGGTCGTTGTAGTCGCGCCGGAACAGGCCGAACCGCGTTCCGTGCATCCGGTTCTTCCAGACGCGGTACGGGCCTTCGCCGAGCCATTTGACCGACTTCATCCGCGACTCGGGCCAGTCGAACGTGAGACCGAAGAACGGCACCGGCGCGGCCGGTCCGCGCAGACGGGCATCGAGTTGCAGGCTGCCGTCGGGCCGGACCAGCCATCGCAATTCCGACGTGCCATCCGCCGCGCGGACCGTGATCGCATAGCCGCCCTCCGCGGACGCATGCACGACCGTCACCGCGCCTGTTGCGACGCCCGCCGGCGCGATGCGCGGTCCGTTGGCGAGCGGCAGACGCACACCGCCGGCCTCGGCCGAACGCAGACATCCGTCCTTGAGGCCGAACACGAAGCGGTTTCCGCCCGCCTCGATCGTGATCGCGTCGCCGGACACCGAAGCCTTCGGCGCCGCGCCCGCCACACCGGCGAATGCAGGCGGCAGCGGGAGTAGCGGCCATGTCCACGTCCAGAGGTCCGCACCGTCCGGCCCCTTCGCTGTCACTCACATCGCATCGTGCGTTCGCCAGTCGGCCGGCAGCGGGATCCGCAGCGTGCCCTTGCCGCCGGGCGCGACGTCCGGCGCCTCCGCCGTCCCCTGTGCGACGCGACCGCCCTTTACGTCGGGCTTGGTGAACGATTCCAGCCGCCACGTGAAGCGGCAGCGGGAGAGGTTGAGGAAGCTGTACTCGTTGGAGACGGACAGCGCGCCGTCGAAGTCCGCGGGCAGCGGGCGGCGGGCTTGGGCGATCTGGACGGGCGACCACAGCTCGGAGACCGTGAAGACGCTACCCTCGGGCTCGTGGTTCGGGCCGACGATGCCGTCGGGCGCGTGGAGACCGTCGACATCGATCGCGCCGCCGCGGTCGGTGCGCGCGATGCCTTCGTCCGCGAAGACCCAGAAGAACAGTCCGCCGCAGTTCGGCGAGCCCTTCATCAGACCCCAGTGGTCCGCCATGCCGGCCCCGTGTCCGCCGTCGTAAAGGCCGTGCAGGTGTTCGGTGGGCAGGAAGACGTGTGTCGGGTCATGGAGCTTCTTCGCGACGCTGGTGAAGCCCTCGTAGTGGTCGGTGTCGACGCCGGAGAGCTTGGACCACGGATGAAGCACCGGACGTTTCCGCGGATCGTACAGCGCGAAGTCATCGTCGAGATCGGTGTTCCAGCCGCCCTCGTTGCCGTTGTCCCAGAACAGAATCGACGGGTGGTTCACGTCTCGCTCGACCATCTCGCGCACGAGCCGCCCGCCGGTCGCAGTGTCGTAGGGCTCTTTCTGCCAGCCGGCGAGTTCGTCGAGCACGTAGAGGCCGAACTCGTCGCAGGCATAGAGGAACGTTCGATCGGGCGGGTAGTGGCTGCACCGGACCGCGTTCATGTTCATCGACTTCATGAGGCGCACGTCCTCGATGTTGTCCGCGCGGCTCAGACAGCGGCCGGTCGCGGGGCGGAACGAATGGCGGCAGGTGCCTTTCAGCAACACGCGGCTGCCGTTCAGGAAGAGGCCGGCCCCGGGGCGGACCTCGAAGGTGCGGAAGCCGAAGCGCTCGCGGGTGCGGTGTACGACCGGTCCGCCGCGGCGCAGTTCGATTTCGGCGGTGTAGAGGTCCGGCGTCTCGGCGGTCCATGTCTTCGGCGCGGTGATGCGCGTGGACACGACGACCGGCCCCGTTGCGCCGGGCGTCACGGAGGCTTCCGCCGAGCCCGCGGCCGCCCCGGCGGCGTCGAGAATGCGGACTGCGACCCGGTCGCCCGGCGCGGCGCGCTGGAGGCGCACGTGCGCCTCGAACTCCCCATCGGCCTCGGCGCGGATCGCGACGTGGTCGACGAAGGAGTCCGGCAGGACCTCGATGCGCACGGGCCGGAAGATGCCGCCAAAGACCCAGTAGTCGGCGATGCGTTCGGCGTCCTCGACACGAGGGTTGGCGGAGACCTTGTCCACAGCGACCTCCAGCGTGTTCGACGCGCCGTAGGCAACGAGGTCGGTGACATCGAATGTGAACGGGTAGAAGCCGCCCTGGTGCTTCGACCCCGCGCTACGGCCGTTGAGCGTGACCTCGGCGTCGGTCATGACGCCCTCGAAGACGAGTCGCACGCGGCGACCGGCCCAGGCGGCGGGGGCGTGGAACGAGCGGCGGTAAAGGCCGCGCTCGGCCGACTTCGCCTTGTCGTGGCCGTAGTTGTAGCCGCCGAAGCCGTGCTGCTCCCACTGCGAGGGCACCGGGATCGTCGCCTGCTCCCCGGCGCGCCGGCCGGCGGTGACGGAGAACTCCCACGGTACCGCGTCGTCCGGCCCGCTTCCGCTCAGCGGCAGGGTCTCCGTCTCCGCCGCCCATGTCCCGCCGGCCGTCGCCAGCACCATTGCCCCCGTCATCCATGCGCGCATATCGATCACCCCGTGCCGCGCAGCCGGACCTGTGTGTTCCGGCGCGACGGAGGAGATCAGGATAGCGGAGACGCTGTCACGCGAGAAGCCCCTGCGCACCCAATGCGAGCCGCCGCCTGTTCCCGTGCCGGACGGATCCGAACGCACCAACCGCCATCAGTACATGAGGAACTGCGGCCCCGCCGTCTGCCGCGAGGTGCCGCGGAATCGGCCCTCAGCGAATCCTCATTTCCCGACGACACGCGCCGCGCTGGATTTTCGCGTGTCCTTCGGGTAGAACGAGGGCAACCCGTACATGGAGACAGCGCACATGACCACATCCCGGCGTTCGTTCCTGAAGACCGCGGCGGCCTCGGCGGCGGCTCCGTTCATCCTTCCGTCGCACATCTGGGCGGCCGAGACGAAGCCCAACGACCGCATCACGATGGCGTGCATCGGCATGGGCAAGCAGTCGCGCGGCCTCCTCGGGAACTTCTCGTTCCGCACGCAGGTGCTCGCGGTGTGCGACGTGGATACGACGCGCCGGACCGAGGCGCAGCAGAAGACCTCGAAGTTCTACACCGAGAACCCGGACAAGGGGTCCAAGGATGTCGCCGCGGTGAACGACTTCCGGGAAATCATCGCGCGCAAGGACATCGACGCCGTCTGCATCGCCACGCCCGACCACTGGCATGCGATCATCACGCTGGCGGCGTTGAAGGCCGGCAAGGACGTCTACTGCGAGAAGCCGCTGACACACAACATCCACGAGGCCATCGAGGTCATGAAGGCCGTCGAGGCCAACAAGCGTGTGCTGCAGACCGGTTCGATGCAGCGTTCGTCGAAGGAGTTCCGTATCGCCTGTGAACTCGTGCAGAACGGCGCGATCGGGAAGTTGCAGCGCGTCGAGTGCAGCTTCGGAGACCCTGGCGTGCCCTGCGATCTCCCCGAGGAGCCGGCCGAGCCGGGCCTCGACTGGAACCTCTGGGTCGGCCCCGCGCCGATGCGGCCGTTCAACTCGGTGCTCGCGCCCCGCGGCATGCACAACCACTTCCCGAACTGGCGCAAGTACCGCGAGTTCGGCGGCGGCATGGTGACGGACTGGGGTGCGCACCATCTCGACATCGCGCAGTGGGGGCTCGGGATGGACGAGAGCGGCCCCGTGGAGATCCGTCCGCCCGCCAAGGCCGGCGACAAGCGCGGTGCGACGCTGGTCTACGCGAACGGCGTGACGGTGACGCACAAGGACGGGTTCGGCGTCCACTTCTTCGGCACGGAGGGCGAGGTGAAGGTCAACCGCGGCAAGTTCGAGATGATCCGCGGGGGCCAGGTGATCGCCTCGTCGACGGACAAGGAAAAGAAGACCTCCTGCGCCGCCGAGGTGGCGAAGGCCGAGAAGCAGTTCCTGGCCGACGCGAAGATCAAGCTCTACGAGAGCAAGTCGCACTGCGACGATTTCCTGGAGCGCATGAAGGACCGCCGCAAGCCGGTCACGAGCGAGGTGGTCGGCGGCCATTCGGTGATCTGCTGCCACCTGATGAATCTGGCCTACTATCACAACCAGGTCATCAAGTGGGATCCGGCGAAGTGCGCCTTCGTCGGCGGCACCGGCAATCCGGCATGGTTGACGCGCGACTATCGGGCGCCCTGGTCCGTCAACGGTTGACCGGGCCGGCCGGGGGGCGGCCGGAGCAACGGTATGAAGCAAACGGCGAAATGGGCGGGGGTGGCGGCGGGAGCCTTCGCCGTCTTCGTCGCCCTGTCGTTTGCCATCCAGCGATGGATCGTTTACCCGCAGTTTGAGGCGTTGGAGAAGGCGGACGTTGTCCGGAGCGAGGAGCGGCTGACCGCGACGCTGGATCGAGAGCGGGGTGCGCTCGCCGCGTTTGCCGCGGACTATGCGGAGTGGGACGACACGTGGGCCTTCATGGCGACCGGTGCGCCCGAGTTCCTCGACGCCAACTTCGCCGAAACGACGTTCCATCGGGGCAACATCCAGCGCGCGATGCTGGTGCGGGCGGACCGCACGGTTCTTTTCGACGCATCGCACGATCTGGCCAAGGACGAGGTGGTCCGTCGGCCGGCCAAGACTGCGACGCAGTACCCTGCCAACCATCCGCTCCTGCGCGCGTTGGACGGAAAGCCCGTGCGTGGCCTCCTTCGGGTGGAAAACGGCCCGCCCTTGCTGGCCGTGGCCCATCCGGTCCTGATGAGTGACGGCCGGGGGCCGGCGCGGGGCGTGCTGATCTTCGGGCGGGATCTGGGGCCGGCTTTTGCCGCGTCGCTCTCGAACCAGCTCCAGGTCGAGGTGGATGTCGAGTTTCCCCGCGGCGCGGGTGCGGATGGCGGCGCGGACCGCATGGTCCGCCGCCGTCTGAATACGGGGGAGATCGAAAGCCGCCTGACGTGGACCGACGTGTTCGACGAGCCGGCGGTGTCCATCGTGATGCGCACGCCCTCGCAGATTACGAACACAGGCCGCAGGGCTCTGGCGCAGAGCGTCTCGGCGGTCGTCGCCCAGGGTCTGTTGTTCCTGGCGTTCGGCCTCGTCATGGCCTGGCGCACCGTGCGCCGGTCGCACCACGAGGAGATCGGCCATCTCCTCGAAGAACGTACGGCGGAGTTGCGGGACGCTCAGCAGTACCTGGGCACGATCATGGACACCGTGCCGGCCGGCATCATCATCGTCGACGCCTCGGCCCATCGCATCCTGGACGCCAATCCCGCGGCGCTGCAGATGACCGGCGCGGCGCGAGAGGAGATGGTCGGACGCGAGTGCCATGCCTACATCTGTCCGGTCGAACGGGGGCGGTGTCCGATCTCGGATCTCGGCGCGACGGTGGATCGCGCCGAACGAAAGCTCCTCCGGGTGGACGGGTCCTCGATCCCGGTACTGAAGACCGTTGTGCCGATCCACCTCCGGGGCCGCGACTGCCTGCTGGAGTGTTTCGTGGACATCCGCGACCGGAAGGACGCCGAGGAGCGCATCCGCCAGTCGGTCGGCGATCTCGAGCGGATGAACCGGGCGATGGTTGGCCGGGAGGAGCGCGTGCTGGAACTGAAGCGCGAGGTGAACGCGCTGCGGGCCGAACTCGGCCGTGCAGTCCGCTATCGCGAGGGCCCGGGAGCGGATGGCGAGGGAGGCCGGACATGACTCGGTGGGCGGGATGGTGGATGGCGGCGGCGCTCGCGGCCGGATGCGGGCCTCGCGTGGAGGAAAGCGGAGCCGACCGGGATGCGTTGAAGCAGGTGGTCGCCTCGATCCGTGCCGATGCCGTACGAATTGAGACGAGGACCGCCGCGCTGGCGGCCGCGACGGCCCGGACCTATGCCGAGGCGGACCGCATCGTGCCCGGCGTCGACACCAACCGGTATCGCATGACGCCGGACGGATGCTACTACAAGGCGGTCGATGACGGGGGCCCGGCGCTGTGGGTGTCGGGGGTGGTGCCCATCGACGATGTCGTCCGCCGAACGGTGTGGGCCACGGAGGGGATCGACGGGGACCTGCGGGCGGTCGTCCGCGACGCGCCGGAGGTGGCCCAAGTCTACTTCAACGACCGCCACTCGATGAACCGGATCTTTCCGCCGTTCGACGTGCTGTCGCAGTACGAGGCGAAGATGAACATTCCCGAGTTCAATTTCTACTACCTGGCCGACGCGAAACACAATCCGGAGCGGCGGACCGTATGGGTCGACGAGCCCTACGTCGATCCCGCGGGCCGGGGCTGGATGGTGTCCTGTATCGCGCCGGTCTACGTTGGCGACACGCTGGAGGGCGTCGTGGGGCTCGATGTCACGGTCGGCGACATCGTCGAGCGCTACCTGCAGCCCCCGTCGCGGGCCTGGGTGCTGATCGACCGCCGCGGCGTGGTGGTCGCTGCGACGGAGGCGGCGATCCGTGCGTTCGACATGCCGCCGCTGACCGACCACCGCTATGTGAACACGGTCAAGAGCGACCGGTATCGGAGCGACGACTACAACGTCCTTCGCTCGCCCAATGCGGGTGTTCGCCGCCTTGCGGAGGATGTGATGAACGGGCGGAAGACCCGATCGATATTGCAGACGCAGGCGGGTGCGCGGCTGGTGCTGGCCGAGCCCGTTCCGGCGCTGGGATGGACGGCCATGCTTGTGGCGGGCGAGGACTGATGCGCAGACCGGAACTCAACCGTCTGACGGGCTATCTGCTCCTGGCGGCGGCGACCTTTGCGGTCACCGTGGTCCTGCTCGTTTCGCTCTTCCGCGAGGGCGAGCGGGGCTTCCGCGCCCGGTGGATCTCCAAGGCCCGCGCCGACTCCATTGCGCTGCGGCACGGCGTCGAGCGGTTCGTCGACGACTTCGAGGCCCTCTGTGACGAGGGGGTGCTTGACCGCGTGGCGCGCCTGCCGCCGCCGTACTCGACCCAGGACATGCTCGCGCTGAAACGCTTTCGTGCGAGGAACCAGGACATCCTCGACCACGTCGCGGTCTCCGGCCCGGACGGCGGGCGCAGGATCCGGTGGAGCGACCAGAACTACGTCCGCTTCGAGCCTGCGCCCCGCTTCGCCGACGGCCCCGCGGCATCGATCCGATGGACCGGACCCACCGTGACGATCGGCCGGCCTGTTCTCAGCGGATTCCGTGACATCCGCGCGGCTGCCACGCTGGATCTCCGGCGCCATGCCAACCGCCAACTCCGGCCGGGCGAACTGGCGGCCACCGGATGGGCGGCGATTCTGGGGCCGGACGGTCTCGCCATGTTGGTGAGCGGGGGACATGGATCGGTGCCGTCGCAGGAGTCCGTGGACGTTCTTCTGGCCCCGCGCCGTCCGGAGATCCTCGGCGGATTGCAGGTGGACGGCCGCGGCATGCCGGCCCGGGGCGGCTCGCCGACCGAGTACGTCGTCTATCCCGCTCGCGTTCTCGACCGCTATCTCGGCATCGCGTACGGCGCAGGGTTGATCGACGTGTACGGCGGCATCCTGCGGACCGCCTTCCTGCTCGGCGGATCGGCGGTCTTCCTCCTCGTCTGGATCACCTTCGCCTTCCAGGAGCTTCTGAAGCGTGAGCGGGTGGCCGAACGTAGTCGTCGCGAGGCCGTCGACCGCATGGCGCGCCTCGCCGCACAGGTTCCGGGCGTCCTGTTCAGCCTCCAGCGTCGTGCCGGTACCGAGGAGTTCCTCTATCTCAGCCCGGGTGCGCAGGCCGCCCTCGGGGTTCCCGAGGCGGGCGACGGCGTCGCGATGGCCCGCGCCGTCCGTGCGATGATCCCCCCCGAGGACCTGGCGATTCGCGACGCCGAGTTCGATCAGGCCGAGCGCGGCCGCCGGCAGTGCCGGTTCGAGCACCGCATCACGCGGCCCGACGGCCAGGTGCGATGGCTCCTCTCGACCGCGGCGCAGGAGCCGTGCCGCGAGGGCGGCGTCATCTGGCACGGGGCGGCGATCGACATCACGCAGCAGAAGCACGCCGAGGGCGAACTGCGCGCCTTGGCGGCCGAACTCCGGCGGAGCCAGCAGGTCGCCCTCAGCATCATGGAGGACGCCACGGAGGCCCGGGACCGCGCCCAGGCCATCTCCAGCGAACTCGAGACCGCCACGCGCCGGGCAAACGAGATGGCTGCGGCGGCGGAATCGGCGAACCGCGCGAAGAGCGAGTTCCTCGCCAACATGAGCCACGAGATCCGGACGCCGATGAACGCGGTCATCGGTCTCGCCGGGCTGCTCTGGGACACGCCGCTCAACGAGGAGCAGCGGGATTTCGTCCGCACGATCCGCGACAGCGGCGAGTCGCTGCTGACCCTCATCAACGACATCCTCGATTTCTCCAAGATCGAGGCGGGTCGGATGGAGTTGGAGACGGAGGCCTTCGACGCCGTCACCCTGATCGAAAGCACCGGCGACCTCCTCGCGGAGCGCGCCGCCGCCAAGCACCTTGAACTGCTATGCGATGTCGATCCCTCGGTGCAGGGGTCGTGGAAGGGCGATCAGGGCCGCATCCGGCAGGTGCTCATCAACCTGCTCGGCAATGCCATCAAGTTCACCGACCGCGGCGAAGTCGTATTGCGGATCATGCCAGGGGCTCCGATCGAGGGGACGACAAACCGACGCAGCGTCCGCTTCGAGGTTTGCGATTCGGGCATCGGCATCAGCAAGGAATCGCAGGGCAGGCTTTTCGAGGCGTTCTCCCAGGTGGACAGTTCCTCGGCGCGGCGGTACGCGGGGACGGGGCTGGGGCTCGCCATCTGCCGGCGCCTCGTGACCCTGATGGACGGGACCATCGGCGTGAAGAGCCACCCGGGTCTCGGCTCCGTTTTCTGGTTCGAGGTGCCCCTCGAGCCGAGCCCGTCCCAGCGGGCCGCGTCGGGGTTCCCGCACGTGCTGCCGGCGGATGTGCGCGTGCTGGCCGTGGACGACCACGAGACCAACCGGACCATCATCGCGCGCCAGTTGGCCAGTTGGAGGATCGACTGCGATCTGGCGGTCGACGGCGCCGGCGCCCTCGAACGACTCCGGAGCGAGGCGGCGGCGGGGCGCACCTACCATCTGCTGATCTCCGACATGATGATGCCGGGCATGGACGGGTCGGAACTCGTTCGGCGCATGCGCGAGGAGCCCGCCCTTGCGGGCATCCCGGTCCTGATCCTGACCTCGATGGGCCGCAGCGACGAGGTCCGCGCCATCAAGGCCGAGCCCGGCGTGCGCGTGTTGTCCAAGCCCGTCCACCAATCGCAGATGCTCGATGCCATCGTCCTGCTTCTTGGTGGCCGCACCACCCCGGCCTCCGGTCGAACCGAGACTCCGATCCCCGTCCAGCACCCCGCGCCGGCCAGCGGCACCCGCATCCTCCTGGCCGAGGACAACTCCGTGAACCAGAAGGTCGCCCTTCGGCAGCTCGATCGGCTCGGCCATCGCGCCGACGCGGTCGCCAACGGAGCCGAGGCGCTCGCCGCCCTGGAGGGAATCCCGTACTACATCGTCCTCATGGACTGCCAGATGCCGGAGATGGACGGCTACGAGGCCACGCGCGAGATCCGCCGACGCGAGGCGGGCGGGACGCGGCACACCATCGTGATCGCCATGACCGCCAACGCGCTGGAAGGCGACCGCGAGAAATGCTTGGCCGCGGGCATGGACGACTACATCTCCAAGCCGGTCCGCGTTGAAACCCTCGCCCGCACGCTCGATCGCTGGATCTCCAACCGTCGCGCCGCCGACGGCGAACCGCCCGCCCAAGCGTGAACGAACCCCGGCGGACCGGTCCGCGGGGTCCCCGATCCTCTGACTGGCCGGAACGATTCAGCTTGGATTCGGCAGTTCAGACGGGCAGGACAGGATAACAGGATCAACAGGATGGAGTTGCGGCAGACCCATGCTGCACTCATCCGATGAAGTCGCCAGTTTCTGCAATGAAGGGGGAAAGGGGAAAAGTCGAATGGATCGTTCCGGCTTGGCCGAGGACCAGGGGGGCCGCGGGCGCTGGCCCCGCAGGTCGGACGGCGTATACTGGCGACGTGGATATCGAGCGCAAGGTCGAGGTGCTGGCTGGTGCCGCGAAATACGACGTGTCCTGCGCGTCCAGTGGCAGCCGGCGGGCCGGGGAGGGGACCGGCAACACGTCGACGGGCGGCGTCTGCCACAGCTGGTCCGACGACGGGCGCTGCATCTCGCTCCTCAAGATCCTCTTTTCCAATCACTGCATCTACGACTGTGCCTACTGCGCCAACCGCGCGGGCAACCCCGGGCCGCGGGCCAGCTTCACGGTGGAGGAAGTCGTCCGCCTGACGATGGAGTTCTACCGGCGGAACTACATCGAGGGCCTCTTCTTGAGCTCCGGCGTCGTCGGCAGCCCGGACCACACCATGGAACAGCTTGTCCGCGTCGTCGAACGCCTGCGCATTGAGGAGCGGTTCCACGGCTACATCCATCTCAAGGCCATTCCCGGCGCGAGCCCCGAACTCGTGCGGCGCGCCGGTCTGGCGGTCGACCGCCTCAGCATCAACATCGAACTGCCGTCGGAGGGCTCCCTGCGCCGGTTGGCGCCGGGGAAGTCGAAGGACGGCATCCTCGGCCCCATGGCCTCCATCGCCTGCGGCATCGCCGAGAGCCGCGAGGAACGCCGCCTCCATCGCAAGGCCCCGGCCTACGCCCCGGCCGGCCAGAGCACCCAGCTCATCGTCGGCGCGACGCCCGAGGATGACCGCCGCATCCTGAACCTGTCCCATGGGCTCTACCGGAAGTACGGTCTGAAGCGCGTCTACTACTCCGCCTACGTCCCCGTGAACCCCGACCCGCTGCTGCCGCCCCCGGAGGGACCGCCCGACCTTCTGCGTGAGCACAGGCTCTATCAAGCCGACTGGCTCGTCCGCCTCTACGGCTTCGATCCCGGCGAACTGCTCGACGACGCGACGCCGAATCTCGACCGCCTTGTCGATCCGAAGACCGCGTGGGCCGTGCGGCACCCCGAGCGGTTCCCGGTCGAGGTCAACCGCGCGGATCGCGAGACGCTGCTGCGCGTGCCCGGCGTCGGATTCAAGTCAGCCGCCCGGATCCTCGCCTCCCGCCGATTCGCCGCCCTGCGCCCGGAGGATCTCGCCCCGCTGGGCATCGTCCTCCGACGCGCCCACGCATTTCTCATCTGCGGAGGCCGCCGGATCCCGCCCCCGCCGTCCCCTGCGCCGTCGGCCGATTCGCGGCAGATGGAACTCTTTGCGACCGCGGGAGGAAGGTGAGGGCGCCCAGGCGAACACCGAACATCGAACATCGAACATCGAACAGCCAACATCCAGCACCGAACCCTCCTCCGCCAAGGCTGCGGAGGGCGGGCACCGAACATCGAACATCCAACATCGAACCCCGAAGTCCGGACTCGATACACAACAGTCAGCCTCCAACACGACCCTCGCCACGGGCCACTCGACACCCATGCGGTTTCTTCACGACGGATCGACCGACGGCATGCTGGCGGCCATAGCCCGCGCCTTGGCCGCGGGCGGCGAGGCGGAGGTGTGTCCCGACGCCGCCTGCGCCGGGGCGCTCTTCGCGGCGGAAGGGGAGTCCGTGCCGGCGGACCCGGAGGCCGCCGGGGCGCTCCTGGCCCGGATCGGACGCGATCTGGGCGGCGACTGGGTGCGCCGCGTCCTGCGGCTCCTGTGTTCGGAGGAGGACGGGGCGGATTCGGTGGCGCTGCGCGTGCTGGTGCTCGCCTTCGCCCGCGGGCCGGCGGTCATGGGCTACCACGCCGATTCCGACATCCGCCTCGCTGCCGCCATCGATCGGCGTGTGGCCGGCGAAACCCACCGCCTCATGGGCCTGCTCCGGTTTCGCCGGCTTTCGACGGGTCGCCTGTGGGGGCCGGTCGAACCGCGCCATAACGTGGTGGCGGCGGTCGCCCCGCACTTCCGAAGGAGGCTGGGCGGGGAGCGGTGGATGATCCAGGACGCCGCACGCGGATTCGGCGCCGGCTGCGACCACGGCGGCGAGATCCGGGCTTGGGAAGCGGACGAGATCGAGGCGGAATTGCGCGGCGGGCTCGATCCGTCCGAGGCGGCGTACCAAGGGCTTTGGCGGACCTATTTCGATGCGATCGCCGTCCGTAGCCGCACCAATCCCCGCGCCCAGCGTCGCGCCATGCCCCTGCGTTACTGGCGCCATCTCGTCGAATCGCCCGGCGGCGGGAGGGGGGGCCAGGACAAAAACTCGCCGCCGGAGCGAATGTGCGATTGACAGGGGGCGGGCCTCCCGTTAGATTCTCTCTTTCCTGTTCCGGAAAAGAGAGCCTATGAAGACAACGATTCCGAAGGCGTCCGAAGTGACGCACGCGTGGAAGCTGGTCGATGCCGCCGGGTTGCCGGCAGGACGGCTTGCGGTGGTGCTGGCAAACATGCTCCGGGGCAAGAACCGCCCGGACTTCACGCCGCACACGGGGACCGGCGACATGATCGTCGTCGTCAACGCCGCCAAGGTCGTACTGACGGGCAACAAGGAAGAGCAGAAGCTGTACAAGAACTACAGCGGCTATCCGGGCGGCCTCAAGCAGCGGACGGCGGCCGAGATCCGGGCAAAGGATCCTGAGCGGATCATCTGCCAGGCGGTTCGCGGCATGCTTCCCGACAATCATACGCGCGCCGTTCTCATGCGGCGGCTCAAGGTGTTTCCCGGTGTCGAGCACACGCACGCGGCGCAGAAGCCCGAGCCGTGCGCGATCAAGCTCTAACCGAAGCGGAGGAACGAGAGCGTGTCCACGACCAAAACAGAGATTGCCGCCACCGGCCGCCGGAAAACCGCCGTCGCCCGCGTGCACGTCACCCCGGGCGAGGGCAAGTTCCTCGTCAACAAGAAGCCGTTTGAGGAGTACTTCAAGGTTCCCTCGATCCGGCAGTTCGTCGAGCAGCCGTTCACCCTGACCGGTACGCTGGGCAAGTACGACGTCGTCGCCACGGTCAAGGGCGGCGGCGATGTCGGCCAGGCCGGCGCCGTGCGGCACGCCCTGACGCGTGCCCTGGTGACGTCCGATGCCTCCCTGAAGCCGGCCCTCAAGGCGGCCGGATGCCTGACCCGCGATCCTCGCATGAAGGAACGCAAGAAGCCCGGCCGCCCCGGCGCGCGCCGACGCTTCCAGTTCTCCAAGCGCTAATCGCAACCATCGCAACGTGGCCCGACCCCGGACGTCCGATGGATGTTCGGGGTCGTTCCATTCCGACCGGGAGACACCTACCATGAAGACCACCACGCTGAAGGGCACGCCGGAGGTCCGGCTGCCGAAGGGATTCCGCGCCGCCGGCGTCACCGCCGGCATCAAGAAATCGGGCGCGAAGGACATGGCGATGATCGTCGCCGACGTTCCGGCCGCCGTGGCCGGCACGTTCACGACCAACCAGGTCAAGGCCGCCCCCGTGCGGCTCGACATGGAACGGCTCAAGGGCCGCACCGCCCGCGCCATCGTCGTGAACAGCGGCAACGCCAACGCCTGCAACGGCCCGCGCGGCATGCGGGACGCCCGGCGGATGGGCGCCGTCACCGCGGCCGCCCTCGGCGTGCCGGAGGGACACGTCTTCGTCAGTTCCACCGGCACCATCGGCCTGCCGATGCCGATGGAGGTCATCGAGAAGGGGATCGGGCTCCTCGCCGCCGCGCTGTCGGCGGAGGGCGGCACCGACGCATCGGACGCCATCATGACGACCGACACCCGGCCGAAGCGGTGGACCGTTCCGCTGCGGATCGGCGGAAAGGACGTCACCGTCACAGGCATGTGCAAGGGCGCCGGCATGATCGAGCCGAACATGGCGACCATGCTCTGCTACCTGCTCACCGACGCCGCCGTCGCCCCCGCAGCGCTTCAGAAGCTGCTCAAGGCCGCCGTGGACGACAGCTTCAACCGCGTCACCATCGACGGCGACCGCAGCACCAACGACAGCGTGCTCTTCCTGGCCAGCGGTGCCTCCGGCGCCCGCCTCGCCCCGGGCCGGCCCGGCTGGGCCGCCTTCGAGGCCGCCGTCCGCGAGACGTCGCTCGAACTGGCGAAGATGATCGTCCGCGACGGCGAGGGTGCCACGCGCTACGTCACGATCCGTGTCTCCGGCGCGAAGAGCGACCGCGATGCCGATCTCGCCGCGCGCTCGGTCGCCAACTCGTTCCTCG
The DNA here is from genome assembly GCA_964423465.1 of uncultured Verrucomicrobiota bacterium. GTDB lineage: Bacteria > Verrucomicrobiota > Kiritimatiellia > PWTM01 > PWTM01 > VGWF01. Next base: position 35,219 of record CAYRFK010000009.1, read on the forward strand.
TCAAGACCGCGTGGGCGGGGCCGAATGCGAACTGGGGCCGCGTCATGGACGCGTTGGGCTACTCCGATGCGAAGGTCGTCGAGGCGAAGGTCGACATCTGGTTCGACGAACTCCGCGCCGTCGTCCGCGGCCAGCCGGGCCCCGCGTCGCGCGAGGACCTCAAGGCCGTCATCGCGCGGCCCGAGTTCGCCCTCGACATCCGCCTCGGCCTCGGCCGCGGCAAGGCCCTCGTCTACACGTGCAATTGCACCGAGGAATACGTCCGGATCAATATGTAGGAGTCGCCATGCACAAGGTCATCGAAAAAGCCTCCGTCCTGATCGAAGCTCTGCCGTATATCCAGCGGTTTCGCGGCGAGACGATTGTCGTGAAATTTGGCGGGAGCATCATGGACGACGAGGAGGGTGTGCAGGCGATCCTCAACGACATCGCCTTCATGGCGGTCGTCGGCCTGCGCCCGGTCATTGTTCACGGCGGCGGCAAGGCGATCTCGCAGAAGATGAAGGACCGCGGCCTCAAGCCCTTGTTCCTCCACGGTTTGCGCGTGACCGACGAGGCCACGATGGAGATCGTCGAACAGACGCTCAACACCGAGATCAACCCGCACATGGTCTCCGTCCTCGGCCGCTTCGGCCACAAGGGCCGGGGTATCCACGGTGACGACATCCTGCGCGTCGTGCCGAAGACCGGGAAGGACCCGCAGACGGGCGCCGCGGTGTCGTGGGGCTATGTCGGGCAGGTGACGGAGGTCGACGTCGAGCCGATCCTCGCCTTCCTCGCCTCGGGCATCGTCCCGTTCATCACGCCCCTCGGCCGCGGAGCCGACCGGCACGTCTACAACATCAACGCCGACGAGGCCGCCTCGTCGATCGCCCGGGCGCTGCAGGCGCGGAAACTCGTGTTCCTGTCGGACGTGCCGGGGCTTCTCTCGGACCCCAAGGACCCGTCCACGATCATCTCCAGCGTCAAGGCCAGCGAGATCGAGGCGCTGGTCGAGAAGGGCGTCATCTCCGGCGGCATGCTGCCGAAGATCGGCGGTGCGCTGGACGCGGTCAAGGCCGGCGTCGCCAAGTCGCACATCATCGACTCCGGCCTCCGCCACTCGCTGCTGCTCGAGCTGTTCACCGAACAGGGCGTGGGCACCGAGATCGTCCAGGGATGACGGAAGACGGAACACCGAACACCGAACATCCAACGTCGAAGTCGGACTCAACATCCAATATCCAACACCCAACATCCAACAACCAACGCAGCACCGGAACCCTCGAACCTGCGAACCGTGAACCGTGAACCGTGAACCTTGAACCTCTGAACCCTCCACCCTCCGGCACTCCCATGAACGACTCCACCCCAGCCCCGACCGCCACCGACTCGATAGCCGCCCTTTACAAGCGGTATGTGATGTCCACGTATGCGCAGAGCCTCGCCATCGTGCGGGGGAAGGGCGCGCGCGTGTGGGACGCCGAAGGGCGGGAGTACCTCGATTTCCTCGCCGGCATCGCGGTGACCGCGGTCGGGCACTGTCATCCGCGGTTGCAGAAGGCGATCCGGAAGCAGGCCGGGACGCTGATCCACTGCTCGAATCTCTACTACAATGAAGTCCAGCCGAGGCTCGCTCAGGCCCTTGCGGAGCGGTCGCTCGGCGGCGCGTGCTTCTTCGGCAACTCCGGCGCGGAGGCCAACGAGGGTCTGATCAAGCTCGCGCGGCTGTGGGGTTCCCAGAACGGGGGCCGTTGGCGGATGGTTACGATGGCGAACTCGTTCCACGGCCGGACCCTCGCGACCCTGACCGCGACGGGTCAGGCCAAGGTGCAGCGGGGTTTCGAGCCGCTGCCCGACGGCTTCGACTACGCGACCTTCAACGACCTCGAATCCGTCCGGGCGAAGATCACCGACCAGACCGCGGCGGTCCTCGTCGAGGCCGTCCAGGGCGAGGGGGGCGTGATCCCCGCGACACCCGAGTTCCTGCGGGGCCTGCGGGCGCTCTGCAACGAGAAGGGTATCCTGATGATGATGGACGAGATCCAGACGGGTCTCGGCCGGACGGGTCGGTGGTTCGCGTGGCAGAACTACGGCATTGAGCCCGACGCCTTCTCGCTGGCGAAGGGCCTCGGCGGCGGCTACCCCATCGGTGCGGTCGTCGTCGCGCCGGGCCTCGCGTCGACCTTCCAGCCCGGCAGCCACGGCTCGACCTTCGGCGGCACGCCGCTTGCTTGCGCCGCGGCGATGGCGGTCATCGAGACGATCGAGGCCGAGGGCCTTCTCGAGAACGCCGCCGCCCGGGGCGCCCAGTTCGTTGCGGGTCTGGAGAAGCTGCGGAAGCGGTATCCCTTCATCACCGCCGTCCGCGGCATCGGACTGATGGTCGGCCTCGTGCTCGACCGGCCGTCCAAGCCCTTTGAAGCCGAACTGAGGGTCCGGGGATTGATCGCCGTGGCGACCGGCGAGAACGTCATCCGGTTCCTCCCGCCGCTGAACATCACCGCCGGCCAGGTCCGGAAGGCCCTGCGGATCCTCCGCGCCACCTGCGCCGCCGGCTGACCCCAAGGCCGCAATCTTACATTTTTTGTAACGATCGTTACAAAAAGTGTAAGATGACCGAAGGAAGGCGGAGGGTGAGGTTGACCCGCGCGGGGTGGCGGCTATCCTCGCGCGGATGAGGATGGCATTGACCTACCGGAGGATTCCATGAACGGATCACGAACCAGTTGTGCCCGCCGGTATGCCTGCACCCTCGGGGTGCTGGCCGCACTGTCCGCCGGTGTTCCGGCTCGCGGCGAGCTCGCCGTTACGGGACTTCACTGCGAGTACCTGCCCTCGCCGCAGGGTATCGACGAGACCAAACCGCGTCTGGGATGGGGGGTCGAATCGGCGGAGCGCGGGCAGCGGCAGACCGCCTTCCGCATCCTCGTGGCCTCCAGCGCCGCCGCCCTTCACGAGGACCGTGGCGACCTGTGGGACTCGGGCCGCGTCGAAAGCGCGGAGACCGCGCAGGTCACGTATGCCGGCCGTCCGCTCGCCTCGCGCCAGGCCTGTTTCTGGAAGGTGAAGGTTTGGGACCGCGACGCCGCGGAATCGAACTGGAGTGCGCCCGCGTCGTGGACGATGGGCCTGCTTGCGCCGTCCGACTGGAAGGCCCGCTGGATCTCGTTCTCCGACGGCTCGCCGGTCCACAGCGACCGCACGCGCCTGCACCTGCCTCCGGCGCGCCACTACCGCAAGGCGTTCACGGCCGCGAAGCCCGTCGCGCGCGCGACCGTCCATGCCAGCGTCCTCGGCATCGCGGACTTCCATGTCAACGGCCGCCGCGTGAGCGACGACTACTTTGCGCCCGGTTGGTACGACTACGCGAAGCGGGCCCCCACGCGCGCATGGGACGTGACCGCCCTCGTGCGTGACGGGACCAATGCAGTCGGCGCGGTCGTGGCGGACGGCTGGTACGCCGGCTACGTCGGCTACGGGCTTCTCGTCGGCTACGGTCCGCACAAGACCGGCCGCTCGTTCTACGGCAAGACCCCGACCCTGCTGGCTCAGATTGAGATCGAGTACGCCGACGGAACGCGCGAGACCGTCGGCACCGACGAGTCGTGGCAGGTCAGCGGCGACGGTCCGTTCCGCGAGGCCGACTTCATCATGGGCGAGGCGTTCGACGCCCGCCGCGAGCGCGCCGACTGGTGCTCCCCCGGCGGCGCCGCCGACTGGCGCTGGGAGGGCGCGATCCCCGCCGGGGCCAACGGCTCCGCCAAGGCGCCGTTCTCGGATGGGCTCGGCACGCGAGAGGTCGACCTCGGTTTCCGTGCCCCGCCGCGCCTCCAGGCCTATGCCGCGCCCCCGGTCCGAGTGACGCAGGAACTCCCGGCCCGCGCCGTCACCGAGCCCGCGCCCGGCACGTATATTTTCGACCTCGGCGAGAACTTCGCCGGCAACATCCGGCTCGCGGTGAAAGGCCCCGCCGGCACGCGCGTGCAGATCCGCTACGGCGAGATGCTCCACGCCGACGGCCGCCTGATGACCGAGAACCTGCGCAAGGCGCGGGCGACCGATTTCTACATTCTGCGCGGCGATCCGGCGGGCGAGACATGGACGCCCCGCTTCACCTACCACGGCTTCCAGTTTGTCGAGTTGACCGGCCTGCCGTCGAAGCCCGGCGCGGACGCGGTCACCGGCCTCGTGCTGAACAACGATACGCCGCAGGCGGGCACGTTCGCCTGTTCCGACGAGGTGCTGACGCGGTTCTGGCGCAACACGTGGCGCACACAGCGCGCGAACTTCGTCGAGGTTCCGACCGACTGCCCGCAGCGCGACGAGCGCCTCGGCTGGATGGGCGACGCGCAGGCCTACGTCGGCACCGCCTGCTACAACGCAGATGTCGCCGCCTTCTTCACAAAGTGGCTCGACGACGTCGACGAGGCGCAGCGCGACTCCGGCGCCTATCCCGACTACAGCCCGTACCCGATGGCCCACGGCAAACCCGGCGCCACGCACGGCACCGCGTGGACCGATGCCGGGATCATCTGTCCGTGGACGATCTGGCATCGCTACGGCGACACGCGCGTGATCGACCGTCACTGGGCCTCGATGACGCGCTTCATGGACTGGCGTCGCAAGGCCGACCCGGCGTTGAAGGGCGTCGAGATCGGCAACACGTGGGGCGACTGGCTGAACGTCAACGAGGCGACGCCGATCCCGTACGTCGATGCGTGCTACCACGCCATCAGTGCGCGCCTGATGGCGGAGATGGCGGAGGCTACAGGGCGCAAGACGGAGGTCGCCGCCTACCGGAAGCTGCACGGGGACCTCCGCGTCGCGTTCGCCGCAACGCACCTGCGCCCCGACGGCCTTCCGAAGGTCGCGTCGCAGTCCGCGTTCGTGCTGGCGATCGAGGCGGGGCTCATGCCGGAGGGTCGCGAGGCGGACTACGGTGCGGGCCTGGCCGCGCGCGTCGCGTCGAACGATTTCCGCATGACCACCGGCTTCCTCGGCACGAAGGCATTGCTGCCCGCGCTGACCGTCGCCGGGCAGTACGATCTCGCCGTGCGCCTCTTCCAGAGCCGGCGCTTCCCGTCGTGGGGCTACGAAGTGGAGCAGGGGGCGACCTCGGTGTGGGAGCGCTGGGACAGCTACACGAAGGAGCACGGCTTCAACGGTTCCTCCGGCAAGCAGAACGCGTCGATGAACAGCTTCAGCCACTACGCCTTCGGCGCGGTGATGGAGTGGGCGTTCCGCTCGCTCGCCGGCATCGACGCGATGGAGCCCGGGTTCCGCCGCATCGCGATCCGGCCCGGCCCGCCGCGCCCCGGCAGCAACCCGGAGAATCCGCCCGTGTCGTGGGCGAGGGCGGAGCACCGTTGCATCCGCGGCCGCATCGTCAGCGACTGGAAACTCGCCCCCGATGGCGCCTTCCGTCTCGACTGCGAGATCCCGGCCAACACGACCGCGGTCATCTTCCTCCCGGTCACCGATCCCGCCTCCGTCCGAGAGGGCGGCCGCCCGCTCGCAGGGGCGAAGGGGATCTCCGCCTCCGCGATCCGCGCCGGCCCCGGCCGCATCGCATTCGACGTCCCCTCGGGCCGCTACTCGTTCACGTCGACCTGGAAGCCATAGGGATTTCCTCCCGTTTCCGGGCTGGATTGCCGGCTTCCGCGGTGCCATGATGGCGGCACTCAACCGGAGGAGCGGCGATGAAAGGCGTGTTTCGGTTTTCCTTTGGACCGTGGAATCTTCACGAGGGCGCCGATCCGTTCGGGCCGGCCGTGCGGGAGTCGATTCCGTTCAACCGCAAGCTCAAGGCCTACCGCAAGCTCGGCTTCGGCGCCGTGCAGTTCCACGACGATGACGCCGTGCCGGGTCTCGACCGCATGTCCCCCGCGAAGATCGCGAAGGAGGCCGCCGCCTGCAAGCGGGCGCTCGACCGCCACGGACTGAAGGCCGAGTTCGTCGCGCCGCGGCTGTGGGAAGGCCCGATGACGATCGACGGCGCCTACACTTCGAACGACCCCAAGGCCCGCGCCTATGCGCGCGATCGCTCGCGCATCGCCATCGACATCGCGGATGCCTTGGGCACCAAGCTGATCGTGCTGTGGCTCGCCCGCGAGGGGACCTACATCCGCGAGGCGAAGGACAGCGTCGTCGCGACGAACCGCCTGCTCGAGGCGATCAACGACATGCTCGCGCACCACCCGAAGATGCGCCTGGCGATCGAGCCGAAGCCGAACGAGCCGATGGACCACGCCTACCTGCCGACGACAGGCCACGCGATCGCCCTCGGTTACCGGTCGATCGATCCCACCCGCGTCGGCATCAACATCGAGAGTGCCCACGCGATCCTCGCCGGGCTCGATCCGTCGGACGAGATGGGCTTCGCGCTGTCGTTCGACAAGCTGTGGACCGTGCACCTCAACGACCAGAACGGCCTGAAGTTCGACGAGGACAAGACCTTCGGCGCCGTCGATCTGCGCCGCGCCTTCAACCAGGTCCGCATCCTCGACCGCCACGGCTTCGGCCGCCGCGGCGAGTGGGTGGGCCTCGACGTGAAGGCGATGCGGACGCAGAAGCAGGGCGTGGCCGACCGGCACCTCTCGAACAGCCGCGAAATGTTCCTGCGGCTTCTGGACATCTCGCGGGGCCTGGAGGACCGTGATGTGGATCCGCTGATCAAGGCGCGCGACTACGAGGGGCTGGAGCGTCTGGTCCTCCGGCGCCTGACGGGCGGGCGCTGATCCGGCGGTTCGGAGACGGGGCGATGACGGCTCGGATCGACAGGTCGTGGCGGTGCTGCGGTGCGGTGGTTGCGATGCTTTTCGGCGCGGCCGCCGGCGTCCGAGCCGAGGCGGTGCGCAACGGGAACGATTTTGCACTCGAATGGCAGGCGGCGGATGCGAAGGCGCGGCCGGCCCTTGCGGCGGCGCACACGAACCTGCTGCACACGTTCCGGTTCATGCGGGTCGTGTCGGTGGCCGGGCCGGACGGGCAGGGCGCCATGACGGTTGCGGCGGTCGAGCCGAGTTCGGACATCCCGGTGGTCTTCGTGACCGACAGCCGGCAGTCGGTCGATCTGGCGAAGACGCTGGCAGCCGGCGACGTGGTGGCGACGCGGGGGCGGCTGGTGGCCCTCAAGGGGCCGAAGGGCGATGCGTTCCTCGTGAACCCGGCGCTGCTTCAGTTCAAGGACCGCGCGACCCCCAAGGCGGGGAAGGAATTGTTGAAGGAAGTGGATTCTACCGCCAAGTGAGGGCGGGGAGGTTCGGGATGAAGAATCGTCGATTCACGGTTGGTCTTGCGCTGGCGGCCCTTGCTGCTGCGGTCTGCGTGCCGGCCCGCGGCTACATGCTGTTCGAAGGCGACGGATCCGACGAACCCGGCTTCGTGGCACCGATCGTCGGCGCGCCGCCGCCCCCGCCCCCGGCGAGGATGTCGTCGGCGGAATCCTATGTCCCGTACCCGCCGCCTCCGGTTGTTCCGCAGGCGCGGTCGGAGAAGAAGAATCCGCCGAATCCGCCGGTGATGTTCACGAAGATCAAGTCCGACAAGGGCCTGCTCGACTGGGCCTCGCGGCCGGACGACGTGAACAACCTGCTCAAGGGGATGAAGTCCATGATGGACGTTCATCTCTCGTGCGAGGCGAAGTCGCTGGCCGAGCTCGACCCGAACCCCGAGCGCAACCCGATCCTCTACCGCACCGGCCATTTCCGCATCACCCACACGCCCGCCGAGCGCGCGCGGCTCCGGCAGTACCTGCTCAACGGCGGCATGATCATCTACGACGCCGGGGCGGGTTCGAAGCCCTTCTACGATTCGGCGATCGCGGAGTTGAAGGCGATCTTCCCCGAGGCGCCCGTGCAGCGGCTGGGGCCGGACCACGCGATCTTCCATTCCTATTACGACCTCGACCGCGTCGAGTACCGCAAGGGCGTGCGCGACGCCGGCTACACGGAGACGCTGCCCTGGCTCGACGGGGTCACGATCAACTGCCGCACGATGGCGATCGTATCGCGGTGGGGACTGGGAATTGCGTGGGACGGCAACGCCGACGAGACCACGCGCGCCTACGCTGTCGATTCCGCGCGCAAGCTCGGCGTCAACCTGATGGGCTACGCGACCGCGCAGCGCGCCTGGGCGCGGCAGCTCGCGCAGAGCCTCCAGTTCATCGACAAGGAACCGACGGCCGCCGGAAAGGTCTCCGTCGCCCAGATCGTCTACGACGGCGAGTGGAAGACGCGCCACAAGGGCCTTTCCGTGCTGCTGCAGCAGTTCAATCTCAAGACCGGCGTGCCGGTGAAGTTCGGGCTCACGGAACTTCGGCTCTCCGATCCGAAGCTCTTCGACAGCCCCCTGCTCTACATGACCGGCCACGAGGATTTCCGCCTGTCGGCCGCCGAGGCGCAGGGGCTGCGCGAGTACCTCCGCAAGGGCGGGTTCCTGTTCGCCGAGTCGTGCTGCGGCCGCGCCGCATTCGACGCCGCCTTCCGGCGCGAGCTGCGCAAGGTGCTTCCGGACCAGGTCCTCACGCCCGTCCCCGCCGGCGACATGATCTTCTCGCTGCCCAACAAGGTCGAGGCGGTGGGCGTCACGCCCGCGCTGTCGCAGCAGGGCGGGAAGTCGCGCATCGAGCCGAAGCTCGAAGCCGTCGAGATGTCCGGCCACTACGCCGTCCTCTACAGCCCCTTCGGACTCGCGGGCGGCTGGGAGCTGTCCCCGAACCCCTACGGCCGTGGCTACGACGAATCCGGCTCCCTCGCCGTCGGCATGAACATTCTCATGTATGCCCTGACGCAGTAAGGAGCCCGGCGGACCCGGCGTTGTGGAGCGAAAGGCGGGCGGGCGCCGCTCTCACTTCTTCGGCGGCGCTTGGGCGTCCTTTTGAGCGCGGTCGGCGAAGCGGCGCTTGGAGGTGTCGGAGAGGGCGCTCTGGTTCAGGACGTAGTCGACGGCGGACGTGCGGTCCCGACGGTACCATTCCCACGCCACGTGTTCCTCGGTGGAGGCCCGGCGCTTGGGGTCGCTGATGGTCTGAACCCACAGCATCGCCTCGACCGGATCCCGGCGGGAGAGGTAGTTGGCGCGGTCGGCGCGCGGGTTGTCGAGGACGGGGCTGACCGGCTGGGTGCGGAGCCACTCGACGCCGGTCGAGGGCTCATACTGGATCCAGCGGTTGACGATCCGGTCGAGGATCTTCGGGTTCTGTTGATCGGCGGGAAGCTGCGTGAACCATTCCGTGGCGCCGCGCGGATCGACACGCGCCCAGGACTCGCCGAGTTCGATCTCGGTCGAGAGCCGGTTGCCGGGCGTCGTGTGCGTATCCATCCAGGCCTTGGCCGCCGCCGGGTCGTAGCGGGCCCAGTGGTCGACGATGCGGTCGACGGACAGGCGCTTGAGGTCGCCCTCGGGCATCGAGTCGATCTTCGCGAGCACCGTGTCTGGGCTGCGGCCGAACTGGGTCCAGATGACATCCTCGGCAGCCTGCCGGTACTTGGTCACATCCAACTGATCCAGGAACACCATCGCCTCTTCAGGGTCCGCGGCCTTGGCGCCTTCAAAGACGTCGCGGAATCGGCTGCTGTCGAGGAATCCGTCCGGGTTCATTTCGGCATAGACGAGCGCCTGCATGGGCTCGGCCTCCGCCCAGCCCCGCAGCGCCGCGTGCTTCAGGTCGTGGCGGCGGACGGGCTCGGAGAGTGCGCCAATCCACTCCAGCGCCTTGAGCGGCTCCAGTTGGGCCCAGCGGCGTGTCAGTGCGTTCTCGGCCATGGCGCGGGCAGGGCCGGGGGGCAGTTCGCGGGCTCGGTCCAGCGCGCCGCGGACTTCCTCGGCGGACATCCGCGCGGCGGCATCGAGAGAGGACGGCGCGTCGGGATTCGGGTCGGCCGCGGAGAGCTGGCTGAAGAACTCGTCGACTGCGGATCCCGCCCGCGACCGAAAGGCGGGACGGAGGACGCGCTCACCCGTTGGGGCGGTATCCCGCGCCGCCGCCGGGGCTGTCCAGGCGGGCGCGGCGGTTGCGGGCGTCTCGGGGAGGTCCTCCGAAAGCGCCGATTGCGGGGAGAGTGCGGCGACAGGGCTCTGCCAGCGGCCCATTGCGTAGCCGGCGGCGAGACCGGCGAGCAGCGAGGCGGCCGCCGCTCCCCAAGCGCGTCCCCGGCGCGCGGAGGAGGAAGAAGACGTTGGTGCGGGCCGCACCGGCCGCGACGAGGATGGATGTACCACGGGCATGCGGGCGATTCTACGCGGATCGCCCGCGGCTGCAATGGTTGTCGTATCGGAATCTTGGAAGGCCTCGTGGCATTCGAACCTCCGCGCGCTCTGTTCGACAGGAGGGCGGGCGGGACGTATTCTTCAACGATTTCACGCGCGGGAAGACATTCATGCAGATACATCGTGTGGCGGTGGTCGCGGCTGCGTTGCTGGTATCCGTCGCAGCCATGGGGCAGAAGCAGGAGGCATCGCAGGCCCGGGATGTGCTCCGCGCATCCGACGGAGGCCGCATCCGCGATTTCGAACTGGCGCGGGATGAGATCGCGGTCGGGCACCGGATCCGGCCGCATGCGTCGGTCCGCCGTCGCGGGGACGGCCCGCTCGCCACGGCCGCCGACGTGGTCCGCTGGGCCGAGGCCGAGGCCCGCGCCGCGGGCGAGGAGGCGGCCCTGGTCTACTACGAGGC
>CAYRFK010000010.1:0-39453 GCA_964423465.1 uncultured Verrucomicrobiota bacterium
CCGCAGCCGCTCCTGCCACTGCTTGCAGAGCCTGCTGCCCGGCATCAACTTGCGCTTGCCGCCATGGAAGATCTTGTACCGCTCAATGGTCTCCGATTCCGACGGCTGCTCCGCCGGCGAGCGCAGCAGGATGTGCCAGTGGTTGGACATGAACTGGTAGGCAACCACCCGCACCGCATAGAAGCGGGCCACCCGCATGAGGATGCGCACGAACTGCTCCTTCTCGGCCGGACCGAACGGCCGGTCCTCGGTGGTGCCCACCGCATGGTTGTAGCAGTGGTGCCAGGTGTCCCGCCCCTCCGGCTTGAGTCTCGCATGTCGCATCGCTCCGGCTCCTTCCAGCGGGATTCGCACACCCGCCACTCATGGGAAGAAGCCGGCGGACCAGAATTCCAACGAAAGATGAAACTCCTTCTCTGTCCCCCCCGGTCCGCCCCCGGTCCGGTCCCCCCCGGTCCGAAGGACGAAGGATGGTTTCTCTGTCACCGCCGCTTTCCCTGTCACCGCCGCTTTCCGGATTGAGCCGGGCGCAGGGACAGCCGGGCGCAGGGACAGGGATCCGATGGGATTTCTCTGTCCCTGTCCCCGCTGCGGTGGTATGTGGCTTGCCCGGCGGCGATCCCGGGGGCACATTGAGGTTGCCGCGGGATCGGAACCCTGCGGGGAGGGTGCGTCATGAGGATGCGAGTGGTGTGGGCGGTGCTGGCGGTGGCAATTGCGATGCCTGCGGCGCGGGCCGCGGAGGAGACGACGAAGGAACCGGCCGGTGGATTCGCGGGCATGATTGCCGGCAAGGTGCTCTCGAAGGACGGCGGCAAGCTCGTTGTCGAGGTCACGAAGGTTGAGAAGACCTGGAAGCACAGCAAGATGGAGAACCCCGGCAGCCTTGTCGGGCGCGAGGTCGTCATCCTGCCGTCGAAGAAGGCGAAAGACGTCGGCCGGCTGGCGGAGATGCTCAAGCCCGGCGATACGGAGTCGTTCGACATCAGGCAGGACGGCAAGCTCATGGTCTGGCTCGAACTGACCGGCCCGCAGCGCGAGCGCGTCGGCGGCGACGGGAAGAAGCACTGACGCCCGGCATCCCAAGCCAAGCGCGAAGCGAGCGGTCTTCTGTCGGCCTCTACCGCCGCACCTCGTCAGGATCGACGAGGTCGTCGTAGAAGGGGCCTCTCTTCATGGCGAGGTCTTCGCCGCGGCCACGGCGGGGCGTTGGGGGCGGGGGGTGTAGTCGGGCCAGAGGGGGCAGTTGAGATCGATCCAGCATTTGATGGCGTGCATCTCGTCGCGCGTGAGCTTCACGTCGTGGTGGCCGGCATCGAGGACCCGCCACAGGCGGCTCTTGAGCGTGCCGAAGCTCGCGGGTTCGGCCTTGGCGTGGCGCAGGCGGTAGGTCATGTCAAAGTAGTCCACCCATCCGCCGGCGATGAGCGTGCGGTAGGAGGCGGGCACGCGCTCGGCGTCGAGCACGCTCGTCAGGTTGATGCCGCGCTTGTGGCCCGCGTCGTGGCAGCGCACGCATTTCGCGTCCCAGACCGGCTGCACGACGCGCTCGTAGGCGAAGGGCACCGCGCCCCACGGCGGCGGCTCGGGCACGGCGGGTGCGCGGCGCGAGGCGGCGGTCGGCCTCGCCGGCGGCGCGGAATGGCGGTGCTCGTGGCAGCCGATGCAACCGCGCTGCTCGCCGGGCTGGAGCTGCACGACGCTGCGCATGCGCTGCAGTTCGTTGAGGTCGGCATCTAGCGCCTGGAAGTAGAGCACCCTCCCCGCCGGCGCGTCGAAGACCGCCGAGCCGTCCGCCGCGACCGGCACCAGGCCGAGCGACGCCTTCGCGACGTAGCTCGGCCAACCGGACGGCCCGTTCACCTTGTGGACCGGCGTCGCGTAGAAATCCTGAAAGACCGGCCCGTGGTCGCGCCGGAACTCGCCGCTCTCCAGCCGTTCGAGGTCCGCGCGGACCTCCTGGCAGACGCGGATGTACTTCACGCTGCCGCGCGCCACCGCGGGTTCGAGACCCTGGTGCACGTCGGCCAGCATCAGGCGCCCGGGCGGATCGTCACCCGCCGCGGGCACGCCGGTGCCGAGCACGGGCGGGCGCGGTTCGGGCCGCAGCAGCGACGGCGTCATGCTGCCGATGTCGGGGTCGAGATGCAGCAGTTCCCGGTTTCCCCAGCGGTCGGCAATGAACAGGCCGAAACGGTCGCCGGGCGCGTGGCTGGCAAGGAATACGTCGCGTGAGACCGGCACGGGATCGCGCCAGCACTCCTGCCGCGGCCAGCTCATGTTGTAGTGCGGCGTCGTGTCGGGCGTCAGGTTGACGATCGCGTTCGTGTCGAACGGCGACGCCGCGCGGGCGAGGTCGACCAGCCCCAGCGGACCGTTGTGGTCGCCGCCGTGGGAGAAGAGCGTGCAGAGGATCTCGCGCGTGCCGGGCACCTCGCGGGCGTTGATGTAGCAGTTCGGCGTGTTGTTGCCGAAGACGAGTTCGGCGTGGGTGCCGTCGGGGCGGACCGCCCACAACGTGTGGCCGAAGTCGGCGCCCTTGTCGACGTACTCGGAGCGGGTCCACAGGATGCGCCCGTCGCGCATGACCGCCGGCGTCCACTCGCTGAGGTTGGCGAAGGAGAGCGGCCGGACCTCCCCGTCGACCTCGCGCCGGAAGAGCACGAAGGCCTGAGGGCGCCAGCAGAGGAAGCGTGCGCGGCAGCGCGTCGAGACGAACGCCAGCGCGCCGTCGGGCAGCGGACAGGGATAGTAGTCATGGAAGGGGCCGTCGGTGAGCTGTTCGCGCGCGCCGCCGTCGGCGTCCATCGCCATCAGGTGCCACGTGGGCTCCTGCGCGCCGGGCGCGGCGGCGCCGGGCCTGTACGCGAAGTAGATCCGCCGCGCGTCGAAGTCCGCCACCGGGTCGCGCGCGATGCCGCCGCTGGCGTCGAAGAGCGTCTCAACCCGGGCAGCGCCGGGATCGAGGCGGCCCTCGGAGCGCGGGATCACCAGCACGCACACGCCGCCGCCGGGCGTGAAGCGGGAGTCGAGGATGTCGCTGTAGTTGTGCGTCGACAGGTACGGGTGGCGCTTCACGAACAGGACGCGCTGCAACGGGGCGAGGTCGGGGTCGGCGAGCATGAGCCGGCGCTTGGTGGCGCGCGCGTCGAGGTAGAGCGTCTCGCCGTCGCCCTCCGCAAGCCGTGCGCGGAGCGAGGCGAGGTCGGTGCGGGCCTCCGCGACGTCCACGCCCTTCGCCTCCAGCCGTCCGATCATGTCCTCGAACTGCGCCAGCGTGCGCTCCGTCGGTCCGAGCCTCGCGATGCGGGTCCAGTACGGGATCTCCTTCGCAAGCGGCGAGAGATGGTCCGTCGCGTTCATCCGCTGCCACGTTGCGCGTTCGCAGAGGAACGCGTAGCGGACGAGCGCCTCGTACGTCGCCGGTTCGGGCAGGGGCACGGCCGGCGGGCGCGGCGCGGCCTGCGGCACGCCGGCAACGGAGGCCGCCGCGACCGCGGCGACCGTGCGCCACGCGACGCCGTCGCCGGAAAGCTGCACGGTCCACGCGGTCGGCACGCGGTCGTGGTGGCGGCCCTCGCGGTCGCGCGAGAAGACGACCTTCGCGACCGGCGCGGACTGCGCGAGCTCGATCTGTGCCCACTCCGCGCCGCCCGAGCCCGCAATCCAGCTCTGGGCATTGCCATACAGGCCGTCGTTGAGATGAGCAACCCGGTGGATCGCGTGCCCCGGCAGGCAGGACGACGCCGTCGCCTTCGCGCCGTCCTTTGCCAGCGCCAGGTTGGTCATGCCCCCGGGGCCGTAGACCTCCAGTTCGTCGATGCACGGCTGGGACGAACTGTTCGCGCGGATGATGAAGCGCACGAACCTCGCCGGCTGCGGGGCGAACTCGACCGCGTTCGGCCGGCCCGCATGGACCGTGACCTCCGCCGCACGGAGTTCCAAGGGTTGGAAGGCCGTCAGCGCCAGGCTTCCAAGGATTGGAAGAGCGGGCCGGAGTGGAGCGCGCAGCGTCATGATGTGGACGCTACGCCCGGCCACAGGCGGGCGGCAAGCCCAAACCTCCTCTCCGCCGCCGGGCCGGTTGACTTCGCGGTCGGCGCGTCCAAAATCGGCGGCATGAACCGTCGCACATTCCTCGCCTCCGCGTCCGCGGCCGGCCTTGTCCCCGTTCTTGCCCGCGCCCAGGCGGCGGCGCCGCCGGGTGACGCGGCGCAGGGCGCGCTGCTGGCGGGGCCGCCGGTGGTGCAGCATCTCTCCACGCACGGCTTCGCGGTGAGCATCCGTGTGGCACGGCTGGCGACGGGATGGATCGAATGGGGCATGGCCCCGGACCGGCTGGAGCACCGCGCCGTCGCGAGCCGGTGCGGATTGGTCGATGCCGGCCGCGAAGCGCTGGTCGTCCGCGCGGACTTCGGCGGCGAGCTGCCCGCGGGCTCGACGGTGCACTACCGCGTCGGCGCCAGCGCCCTGGCTTACCGCAGCGCCTACCAACTCGAGCGCGGGCCGGTCGAGACGACGGCCGTCCACGCGCTGCGCCTCCCCGATCCCGCCGCGGCCGCGGTGCGCGTCGCGATGGTGAACGACACCCACCAGAATCCGCAGGCGCTGCCGCGTCTGCTCGCGCGCATCGCCGCGCTCGATCCGCAGTGGCTCGTGTGGTGCGGCGACACGTGCAACGATTTCGACGCGCAGGACAGCCCGGCCTCGATCCTGCTCGCCCCCGGGGCGGATCCGACGGCGCTGGAACGCGGAGGGTGGGCCGCGACGCGGCCGCTGCTCTTCGTGCCCGGCAACCACGATGTCCGCGGCGAGCGGGCGCGCGAGGTGTCGTCGATCCTTGCCGACGGGCCGGTCCCCGGTCTGCCGCGGAACTTCGCGTTGCGCGACGGGCCGCTCGCGCTGATCGGCTTCGACACGGGCGAGGACAAGCCCGACGCGCATCCGGTCTTTGCCGGCACGGCGGCCTACGAGCCGTACCGCGCCCGCCAGACCGCCTGGCTGTGCGAGGCGCTGCGGGCTCCGGGCATTGTGGACGCCCCGTTCAAGCTGGCCTTCTGCCACATCCCGCTGCGCGGCCGCCCGGGCGACAACCCGGGCACGACACTCGACGGATACGCCGGGTTCTGCGGCGATGCCGCGCGGCAGTGGCTGCCTCTCCTGCGCGAGGCCGGCGTGCGCATGGTGCTCAGCGGCCACACGCACCAGTGGCGCATCGACGACCCGGCGGAGGGCGAGCCGGTGATGCAACTGACCGGCGGTGGCCCCAAGCCCGACGGCGCCACGGTCACCGTGGTCGACACATCCGCGAAGCGCGTCGAGGTGCGCATAGAAGATCTGGACGGCGCGGTCCTGGCCTCGCGAACGTTGGAGGCCTGATCCGGCCCGGCGGCGCACTGCGCCGGGCCGGCGGCAGGCGAGCACCGAATCAAAACAGCCTGTCTTCCATGGGTTACAGGGCGTTGGCCCTTTCCTTGATCGCTGGAAGGTTGAATGCCACCCGGAACCATACTAGGATCATTCCACCATGAGTGCTCTGACAGAAACGGCGGTACTGGGTATGAGCGTACCCGAGCGCATTCAACTGGTTGCGGATATCTGGGACACCATTGCCGAGGTTCCTGAAGCGGTGGTTCTATCCGATGCGCAACGAGACGAACTTGACCGTCGGCTGGAGGCGTACCATCGAAACCCCGACGAAGGCGCGCCTTGGGCGATGGTGCGGGAGCGAATCCGGGACAGACGGTGATTCGTCGGCTTGTCGTCCGCCCCGAGGCGGAGGCGGAGATGTCCGACGCCTTCGATTGGTATGAGGATCGTGTGCCCGGTCTTGGGGCTGAGTTCCTGTTGTGCGTTGATGTCGTTCTTCATGCCATCCTGCGGAACCCATGCCACTTTCGCGAGTGCATCGAACTGCACGGCGTGCGCTCACGCGACGCTTCCCATACGAAGTCCTCTTCGTCGAGGACGACAAGCGGGTTGTCGTGCTATCCGTGTTTCATGCCAAGCGGGATCCGACGCGTTGGAAGGGGAAAGTCTGAACGACATCCAAGATGCGGCTGCACTGCAGGGTGATCGCCCCGGGCCGCCACCGCTCACCTTTCCCGGCGGAGGCGGTAGACGCGGGTGGAGGCGGGGGCGGGGGACCATTCGAGGTCGCCGGCGGCGCTGGTGGAGATCTCGGCCTCGGGGAGCCAGTCGCCGATCGTGAGGGAGGAGGCGCCCTCGATGACGTAGGGCAGACCGGCCAGCGCGGACCAGCGCAGCCGGAGTCCGCCGGGACCCTTGTCCAGCGCGAGATCGAGATCCGGGCTTGAGACCGTGCCCGCGACGGGCGAGGGCAAGCCCGCGGACCAGTTCGACGAATCGGCGCCTGCGCGAACGCCATCGGCGCGATGGAGCGCGTGTCCGCCGCCGTCGGCGGAACGGAACCACGGACCGCGGTCGAAGTACACCGCCTCGTCGAGCACGGTCCAGATCACCGGCTCGCCGGGCAGGTCGGGCTCCTGGGGGCGCTCGAGCCGGAGGCGTCCGCCGCGGTCGGAGAGGGTGCCGTCCCACGGGCCGACAAGGAGCGCGCCGTTGGTGACCGCCCCGTATCGCGAGGTGAACCGGGCGAGCGCGACGGTGTCGGTCGGCGCAAAGGGCGCGACGATGACGCGTCCGCCCGCCGCCAGCGTCGTGTTCGTCGGCAGGTCGAAATCAACCTCTCCGCGTATCCTCCACGTACCAAGCGGGTTGCCGGATGCATCGACCCAAAGCGGGACGGGTGCCGCGCTGGTGTTGCGAAGCACGAGGTACTCGTCCACGGTGTTCTCGGTGTTCTCTGTCCCCGCTGGATCGTCGGGCGGATGGAACATGATCTCGTCGAGGATGACGCCCGCGGCGGCGGGGCGGTTCGTTGCGTCGCGCGTGGGGTCGCAGCGCTGCCATGCGCCGCCGTCGGGGAAGCGGCCGAGCGAGACGCCGTTGTCCTGGCCGGCGAACTGCACGGCGTCGAGCACGCGGTCGCTTCCGCCGCCCGGCAGCCACGAGAGGATCGCCCACTCGCCGGCTTTGTCGAGGCCGAAGCCGTTGGTCAGCGGGGCGTGGAAGCCGGAGATCTCGTCGAAGCTCAGCAGGCCGCGCGCCGTGATGACGGTGCCGGACGGCACCGCCCATTTGCGCAGGTCGGCGGGGTCGTCGCTGAGCCAGCAGCCGGCGAGCGGCCAGGCGGAGGTGGACGGATTGAACAGTTCGATCCAGTCGTTCGAGTCGTAGCCGGGATAGGCCGGGCTGGTGAAGTCGGTGTGGGCGGTGACCTCGTTGAGGACGACCGGCGGTGCGCCGGAGGGTTCGTCGGAGCCCGGCGTGCCGTCGAGCACCGCGCCTGCGGTCCAGTGGCCGCCATAGTCGAGGGCGCCGTCGGCCTGGTTTGCGAACAGCCGCGGCACGAGCGAGTGGCCGGGACCGCCCGCGGTGGCGGGCCATCCGGAGCCGGCGCCGTACTCGAACGCGGCGACCTCGCCGAGGCCCTCGACCTCGAGAGCGACGGACTCGCCGGCGTCGTCCAGGCTGCCCGCGAAGACGCCCGCCACGGGCAGTCCGGGGCCGTACCGCGCCTCGAAGGCTGCGGCGTTGCGCACGGCGACCGCGCGGGCGCCCGGGGTGAGCGAGTCGATCGCGCCGTCGCCAAAATCGAACCGCACGCCCTGCGTCAGCCGCACGCCGACGAGGCCGACGGTGCGGTCGCCGGCGTTGACGATCTCGACGAACTCGAAGTCCGACGGGTCGTTCGTGCCGCTTCCGTCCGCGCGCGGCGCGACCATCAGTTCGGCGATGCGCAGCGGCGACGGCCGCGTGTCATAGAAGAGGGCCTCGGCCATGGCGCTCCAGTTGGTGCCGCTCAGTGCCCGCGCGCGCAGCTTCGTCGAGCGGTCCAGCACGACCGGGTCGGAGTAGGGCGTGCCGGCCGGTGACCCGGTGCCGAAGGCGCGCGGGTCGGTGCCGCCGGTCGTGTAGTAGACCGTCGCGGTGGCCGCGAGGGGCACCGCGATCGAGCCGGAGAAGACGCCGCCGTGCGGCGTGACCCCCGGTGCGGCGAGGGCGGGATACCAGCCGCGGGCGCGGTATTGGGTCAGCAGTTGTCCGCCGCGCTGCGAGAACTGGATGCTCATCAACCGGACGCGCTCGTTCTCGAACTCGCCGTCGCGGTCGTAGAGAAGATAGGGGCCGTTGGAGTAGGGATGCACGTCACGGCGGTAGTCGCCCCAGCGCGCGCTCTCCGCGATCAACGCCTCGCCCGCCTCCGCGTGGCGCGCCTCCCACCGGTTGGTCAGCGGCCCGAGCGTCAGCGCGCCGCCGGGCTGGAGCAGGTGCCGGTGGACGCGGTCCGCGAAGAGCAGCCGGTACTCGGTGTTGGTCATCAGCCGCTGGAATACGCGCGACGGCATCCAGTTGTTGTCCTTGCCCAGGACGTTCTCGGTCGTGTTCTCGAGGGATTTCTCGGCGTCCCACGAGAAGAAGACGAACGATCCGGCGGGCGTGCGGCGGCGTGCGGCGTACCAGTTGTGATGGTCCCAGTCGGCGTTGCCACCGTACTGGTTGAGGATCATGTAGTCGGCAAGGTTGGTGACGTCGCACAGCGCCTGCACGGAGGCGTAGGCCGACAGCGTGGCGACGCCGGCATTGGCGAGCATCGTGAGGTTGGTCCATGCGATGCCGTCGCCTTCATTGAACTCGCCGCTGTTGGTGGCGTCCCAGTCCTCCTTGGCGCCCCCGAGATGGGCGGCGGCGAACGCGGCGTCGGGCCGCTCGCTCGGGTTGTAGACGCCCCAGTAGAGGCCGTTGATGAACAGGTGCGCGAAGAAGCCGCGGGCGGAGGGGCGGCCCATCGCGAGGTGCGTGTCGCGCATCCACTGGTCGGGGATGTACTGCGCGCGCGCCCGCTGGGCGTTGTCCCAGTGGTGCCACGTGTTGTTGTAGCCGGCGCGCAGCATGAGGGTGTCGAACTCCTCGACGGGCGAGCCCGGGAAGAGGGCGAACCGGAGCTTGGCCGGGCCGTAGAGATCCTTGAAAAGGAGGCGGAACGAGTGCTTGGGACAGTTTGGCGGGTTGCGACTGGACCCGCCCTGGATGCGGATTCCGCAGTTGACCTGCTTCCCGGCCCGGCCGTCCGGATAGAAGATTTCGATGTAGGCCGGGCGTTCCCAGATGACACTCTCCCTGAGGGGGTTGTCGTAGATGCCGGCGGTGCCGAAGAGGTTGGTCATGTCGGTGACGAGGGAGATTACGGGCAGGGCGGTCAGTACGGCGCGCAGTCGCGCGGTGTAGGCGGGGTCGTCGTTGATCTCAGGGTCCATGCCGTAGTCGGCCGTGAACGTGGAGCTCCAGGTCGAGGGCCAGCCGGGCGGGGAGTCGGGCTGCCACGGCACCTCGGGCAGCGCGATGTAGGTCTGGGTGTCGACATCGCCCGGCCGCCAGCCGGCACGGAAGGCCGCCGCGCGCAGGACCGTCGTGTTGGTGACGCCGACCGGGCCGGCGTAGACCGTCCCGTTCATCTCGGTCGGCGTGCTGCCGTCGGTGGTGAAGCGGATCTGCGCGCCCGCGGTGGCGCACGAGATCGCGACGGTGAATGCGTTGGTGAAGAAGCATCGGTCAACGCTGAACTTGGTGTCGGCGACGAAATCGGTGAAGGCGTTGTTGTTCGAGGCGCCGGGGGTGGGGACGGCGAAGTAGCGCTGCAGCGAGACGTCGACGGCGTCGACGGTGTCCGCCGCCAGCTGGGCCTGGATCAGGAA
Source organism: uncultured Verrucomicrobiota bacterium (assembly GCA_964423465.1). Classification (GTDB taxonomy): domain Bacteria; phylum Verrucomicrobiota; class Kiritimatiellia; order PWTM01; family PWTM01; genus VGWF01. The sequence goes on from CAYRFK010000010.1 coordinate 9,780, forward strand.
ATCGCTGCTGCCGGCGGACACATTGAGCCCGTGGATGGCGAGCATGTTGGTGCCGGCGACGAGCAGCGAGGCCGGTGCGTTGGAGAGGGCGAAATCCTGGAACAGGATCGCCTCGGCGTCGCCGTGGGTGGCGGTGGCGGCGGAGTTCCATGCGGGCGAGGCCGGGGCGTTCGCGCGGGCGACCTCGGTGCCGTTGAGGTAGGCGACGAAGCCGTCGTCGAAGCGCATGCGCAGGATGAGCCGCAGGTACACGGCCGGGTCCGCGAGGGTGAAGGGGATCCGGAGGTAGGCGGATGTCGCGCGGTTGTAGAGGTTGGAGCCCAGGTCCAGTTCGATGTAGTCGCGGTAGTCGACCGGCGTCGCGCTCCGGTCATAGCCGGCGCCGGTGAGGCCGTTGGTCCAGGCGGCGTCGTCGAAGGTGCGTGCCGTCCACACGGCATCGAGCATGTTGTTCGTCGGGACGAAGGCGCGGCAGGGGCTGATGGAATCGACCAGCACAACGTTCGTGCCCAGGTTGCCGACGGAGGCGAGGCCGTACGACACATCCTTCTTTTGCGGAGGGAAGGCGGGTGCGTAGGCGTGCTCGGTCGTGCCGTCGGGCCGGAGCAGTGCGAGGTGTTCGCCGTCCCCGTCGAGCTTGAACGAGGCGTGCAGTTCGCCGTTCGTCGCGGCGCCGAGGCCCGAGGCCCAGACAAGGCGGAAGGCGCCGGCCGCGAGGGTCGTACCCGGGGGAAGGGTCCAGCGCGCAATGTGGTTCGAGGCGTCGGTCAGGTGCCAGCCCGAGAGATCCACGGCGGCCGCCGAAATGTTGTGGAGTTCGATCCAGTCGGCGCGCTCGCCTAGGCTGTTGGTGATCGTCCGGTCATTCGATGCCATGAACTCGCGGATCACGACCTGCGCAGCCGGGACGGCGGCCGGCGCGAGGGCGGTCAGCAGGGCGACGGCCACCGCGCGGCGCCAGTCCGCCCATGCACAGGGTGGCAGGATCTGACGGGATTGCGTCAACACGACGGGGTACGATACCTGCGCGCGCGATGCCCGGCGAGCACCGAGACGGCCGGAAATGGGTCCGGACGGAATTCGCTTGCACGGCGGCCGTGACGGGGGTTCCCTTGGCGGCGGAGGAAGCCGCGATGAAACGATGCGTCGGAATCGTCGTCCTGCTCGCCGCCGCGGGGACCGTGTCCGCGGTGGAGACCAACGCGCCCGCCCGTCCCCCGCCGCCGCCCGTCGCGGCCATGTTCGATCCGATGCTGCTGCCGCTCCCCGACATGAACTTCCGGCAGGCGACGGTTCCGGAGATCGTCGAGTGGATCCGCGAGAAGAGCATCGCGGCCGATCCGGGGGGCAACGGGATCAACCTGCTGCTCAAGGACAATGCGAAGGGCGTGCTGGCCTCGACCCGGCTGACGCTGACGCTCACGAAGCCGACGGTGCGGCGGGCGCTGGACCTGCTGGCGTCGTCGGCCAATCTCTACATCCGCCGCGACTCGCGCGTCACCGTCATCGAGCCCTCCCAGCAGGTCATCGGACGATAGCTCCGGACCTCGGGGCTGACGCGCCGGTCGGGACTGTCGATTGGGGCTTGTCCCGCGGATTCGGCCGCGGTATAGGTGGCCCCTTTCACGTGCGCCGCCGGAGCGGCGGTGGAGGATGCGCCATGGTTGTGACCGTCAAATGCCAGTCGTGCGGGACGTCGCTGAAACTTCGCGAAGGATTCGCCAAGTCGCTCAAGGAATTCAAGTGCTTGAAGTGCGGCTCGATGATCCCGCTTCAGGGTCAGGCGGATGCCGCCTCGTCGCCGTCGCCCGCGCCGGCCGCTCCGTCCGTGCCCAAGCCGCCGATGAAGCCGATGGCGCCCCTGAAGCCCGCCGCCCCTGCGACGGTGGCGCCTGCGGCGGATGCGGGCGGCGGCACGATCTCGATGGAATGCTCGGGCTGCAAGCGCCCGATGTCGCTCCGGTCCGCGCTTGCGGGCAAGAAGATCCGGTGCAAGGAATGTGGCGCCGTTTCCACGGTGCCCGAGTCCTCCCCGGCCGTTTCCGCGCCGAAGCCGGCCCCCGCACCTGCGGCGCCCGCCCCCGTCCAGTTCTCGACGCCGAAGTCCGAGCCCAAGACCATCGTGCTTCCAGTCGAGGCCGCGACGCTGACGCCCGCGGTCGAGGACAAGACGTTCATCCTGCCGCCTTCCGCGGCCGGCCTGACCGATTCGCCCTCGGATCTCACCAAGGCCCTTGCCGATCGCGATGAGCGTCTTGCCGCGAGGGAGAAGGCTCTCGCCGAGGCGCTCCTGCGTGCTGATAAGGCCGAGAACGCCCTCCGCAGCATCGCCGGCCACCATGCGGTGGAGAAGGCCGACCTGCAGCACCGGATCGAGGATCTGACGGCGAAGCTCGCCGCCATCAATGGCCGCCCGGCGGTGCCGCCGACCCTCGTTGCCGACCTCGACAATCTCGTGGTGATGCAGTCCGAGTCGCTCAAGGCTCGCGTGGACGAGATCAAGCGGGCCCTCGCCTCCGGCCCCGCATGACCGATGCGCCCATGATCGTGGCGGAGGGGCTCACCAAGACCTTCCGCGACTTCTGGCGCCGGCCGCGCGTGCGGGCGGTGGAGGGGCTGTCGCTGTCGGTCGCGCGCGGCGAGGTCTTCGGACTGCTCGGTCCGAACGGATCGGGGAAGAGCACCACGCTGAAGATGATCCTCGGACTGCTGCGGCCGACCCGGGGCAGGTTGGTCGTTGCGGGCCGCCCGCCGACCGATGTGCGCGCAAAGGAGCGCATCGGCTACCTGCCCGAGGAATCCTGCCTCTACCCGTACCTGACCGCCGGCGAGACGCTCGATTTCTACGGGCGGCTCTTTGACCTCGCCGGGGCGGAGCGGCGGCGGCGCATCGACGAACTGCTGGCCATGATCGGCCTGGAGCATGCGCGCAAGCGGCTCGTGGGCGAGTTCTCCAAGGGCATGGCGCGCCGTATCGGCCTCGCCCAGGCCCTGATCAACGATCCCGATCTCGTGATCCTCGACGAGCCGACCTCGGGCCTCGATCCGCTGGGGTGCCGGCAGATGAAGGACCTCATCCTCGCCCTCGCGCGGCGCGGCAAGACCGTCCTTCTCTCGTCTCACCTGCTGGCCGATGTCGAGGATGTCTGCGACCGGATCGTCATCCTCTACAACGGCCGCGTCCAGGCCGCCGGTCCGATCCGCGACCTGCTTGAAGAGAAAGGCCGCTGCCGGCTCACATTGCCCGAACTGCCGGCCGACGCCCTGCGGCGGGTGCTGGCCGCGGCGCGCGAGATCGCCGGTGCCGAGCCGGAGGTCGACCGTCCGCGCAAGAATCTTGAGCAGTTCTTCATCGAGGTCGTCGCCCGCGCGCAGCAGACCTCGGCCCCGACCGGCGCACAGGCGTCGACGGCCGTGGCCGGCTATCTGTCCGCGCCGTCGGCGTCCCGGCCGGAGGTGACGGCCCCCGCCGCTTCTGCAGCGGGCGTGACGAAGGATGCCGTCGATGCGCGGCTGAAGGACTTGGTCCGCCCGCCGGACGCCCCGCCGCCCACGCCATGACCCGGATCCCTGCCATCGCCGCCGTGACCGTGCGCGGCGCGATCCGTTCGCGCGTGCTGCTCTCCCTGCTTGCGGTCCTGGCGCTCGTCGTCATCGGTCTCCCGATGACCGTCCGGGGCGATGGTACCCTCGGCGGGCTCGTCCAGATCCTGTTGAGCTACACGCTGGAATTCTCCGGGTTCCTCCTCGCCATGGCGATCGTCTGGGCCGGCTGCGGGGCGGTGTCGCTCGAGGTGCGCGACCGGCAGATCCACCTGATCGCGGTCAAACCCGTGACCGCGCTCGAACTGTGGGCCGGCAAGTGGCTGGGGCTCGTCGCGCTGCTCGTGGTCCTCTATGCCGCGGCCGGCGCCGGTGTCTACGGCATGCTGCGCTGGGCGACGCGGGATGCCGCGCTGACGGCGGGGGACCGCGCCCGGCTTCGCGACGAGATCCTGGTCGCGCGCCGCTCCGTCGATCCGCGGCCGCCGGACATCGACCGGATGGCGCGCGAGCGGTTCGAGGCGGAGCGGGAGCAGGGTCGCCTTCCTGCCGACGTGCCGCCGGAGCGTGCCTACGAGGCCATCCGGGCCGAGGTGCGGGTCGCGGCCTACGGCGTCGCGCCCTCGGGCCGGCGAGCCTTCACCTTCGTTGTGCCGTCGGGTGGTGCGCCGGACCGCCCGGCGCACCTCGGCTTCCGGTTCATCAAGTCGAGGCTCGATGTCGAGCCTGTGGCCGGGACCTGGACCTTTGCGGCGCCCGGTGGCGCGGTCCGTTTCGAGTCGCGCGGCGAGTGGACGCCCGCCTCGGTGCAGTCCGTTGCGGTCCCCGGCGCGGCCCTCGCCGGGCTGTCCACCGTCGAGGTTGCCTTCGAAAACCACGATGCGGGCGGCGCATCGGTCTTCTTCGACCCCGACGACGGTCTGCGCCTGCTCCTGCCCGGCGGCGGATTCGCGTGGAACTACATCCGTGCGCTGCTGACGCTCCTGTTCCAGGCCGCGTTCCTGGCAGCCATCGGGCTGACCGCCGGCTCGCTGCTGTCGATGCCCGTGGCCTCTTTCGCCGCCTTGGCCGTGGTGCTGGCGACGCGGCTCACCGGGTACATCTCCGGCATGGCGCGGGAGGGGCCGGTGCTCTTCCAGTCTGTCGGGGCGAAGGATGGCTGGGCGCTCGCGATCGAACGTGCCTATCAGGCTTACTTCGTCGCGATGCAGTGGCTGACGGCGCCGCTTCGCGGCACCGACGCGCTCGAGCGGCTCTCGACCGGCCGGCTGGTGGGGTGGGGCGAGGTCGCCCGCGCCGGGCTGCTGGAGATCGTCGTCGGCTGCGGCCTGCTCGCCGTCACCGGGGCCTGGCTGTTCCGGCGCCGCGAACTCGGGAGCGCACAGGGATGAGGGGGCTTCGTTCCATCGGATGGCTGCTGGCCGCCGGGGCGGCGCTGGGCGGTGCGGGCTCGATGAACCTGCGCCTGCTCGATGCGCGCCGCGCAGCGGGGCTGAACCAGGGCGAGCCGCTCGAGAATGCGCCGCCGCTGGTCGCCTTCACAACCGTCGCTCTGGGCGGGTTCCGGGGCCTGGCGGTGGACCTGCTGTGGATGCGCGCGTCGGAGTTGCAGGACAAGGGCAAGTACCTCGAACTCGTCCAGCTCGCCGACTGGATCACGAAACTGCAGCCGCGGTTCGCGTCCATCTGGGCCTACCACGGCTGGAATCTCGCCTACAACGTCAGCGTGATGCTCTCCGACCCGGCCGACCGCTGGCGGTGGGTGCGCCATGGGTTCATGCTGATGCGCGACGAGGGCATGGTCTACAACCCCGGCAGTGCCCTGCTCCACCGCGAACTGGCGTGGATGTTCCAGCACAAGCTCGGCATGGACATGGATCAGGCCCACGTCTACTACAAGCGCCAGTGGGCCGCCGAGATGACCGCACTGTTCGGCGGGCCGCGGCCCGACCTTGAGGCGCTTGCGGCGGCCCCGGCGGATTCCGACCATCTGCTGCGCGACCCCGCCGTCGCCGGGCTGGCCGGCGCGCTGCGCGAGGCCGGCATGGACCCGCTTTCGGTCCGCGTGCTCGACCCGGACGCCATTCCCGCCGCCCTCCGGGATCGCGTGCGGAATTCGGCCGAGGGCGCCGCACTCCGCACCTTTGTCCGCGCCCGCCGGATGCGCGAGGAATACAAGCTCGACCCGGCCCGCATGCTCGACGTCGAACGACGGCTCGGCGCCCGGATCGAATGGCGCCTGCCGTCACCCCATGCGATCTACTGGGCCACCCGCGGTCTCGATTTCGCCCGGACGAAGTTCGATTCGATCTCCCTGCACCGGCAGATCTTTCAGTCGATGGGCGACGGGTTCCTCCGCGGCCGCCTGACGTTCGATGAGGACCGCGACCTGTTCGTCCTCTCGCCCAATCTCGCCCTGCTCCCCGCCGTCCGCGGCGCCTACGAAGAGGCCTTGCGGCTGCATCCCGAGGACCCCACCCTGCCGCAGGCGCACCGGAACTTCCTCATCGACGCCCTCATGATCTCCGCCACCTACAACCGCATGCAGCAGGCGCGCGAGCTGTATGCGGAGATGAACCGCCGCTACCCGTCCGGCGCGCCCGCCGACCTGGAAGCCTACATCGCCAACACATGGGCCAGTCACATCGGGGAACTCGAGCCAGCCGAGGCGCTCGCCGCGGTGGAGGCGGCTCTCTATCAGGCGGTGTTCTGGAAGCTGCTCGGCGACGACGATGCATCGGTCGGCCACGAGCAGATCGCACAGTTCTGCTGGAACGCCTACATGGACGCCCGAAAGGATCCGGAACTGCGTGCCCGCACCGGCCTTCCGCCGATCGAGACCATCCGCGACCGTGCTGCGGAGCGTGCGAAGGCCGACATCGAAGGGGCGCGTCCGGAAATACGGCCCAATCCCTGAAGCGCCGGACGTCGCCTCAACCGGAACGATTCAGCTTGGATTCGGAAATTCAGACAGGCAGGACAGGATCACAGGATCAGCAGGATGGAGTTGCGGCCGCCCGTCGCTGCACTCACCTGATCAAGTCCATGGTATCTGCCATAGACTCTGCCGCAATCCTGCACATCCTGTCATCCTGTCCATCTGCTCTTCTTGGGTTCAGTTGGAACCCGGCTGCGGCCCTGGTGTTTCCGCCCGCACGGGGATGTGTACTTCGTATCGCTTCAGGAACCCGGGGATGAAGGGGCCGTTCCAGTACGCCGCCCGCGGCGGGCCCGCTTCGACCCATCCGGTCTGCTTGGCCAGCCACGCCCGCAGATCCCGGGTGGACGCGGCGATGTTCTCTTCCGAGTAGGATCCTCGCGCGCCCGCGCTGGCGACGATGCGTTCGCCGAGCGCCTCGATCGCGACGCCGTTGGTGGACGGCAGGTCCGCCGGTGCACCGGGCCCCGCGAAGAACCGCATGACCGCCGTCTGTGTCTCTGTCTCCACCGGCGTCGTCATCGCGACCTCGTTCGCCTGGATGTAGCGGAAGAGGCGGCGGAACAGCCCGTTCTCCGTCCCGAAGTAGGGCCCCTCGCGCTCCGCCTTCATCGCCCGCACCGCCGGCAGTGTCTTGATCTCGAACACCCCCGGCTCCGTCCGGTCGTAGGCCTGCTCGTAGGCGTTCGCTCCCATCGTGGGCAGGGCGGCGGCGGCGAGCAATCCGAGCAGTCGTTTCATGGCGTCGATCCCCGTGGTTTGAACTTGGACAAAAATACGACACAACCGTTGCCATGCAAGCTCGCATCTCAGGGATCCAGGTGCCGGGGCGGGCGGATCGGCCCTTGACAGGCATATTCATGCATAGCAGTATGGGAATATGCGAACGACGATCGATCTGCCGAAGGACCTCTTCCGCGAGGTCAAGCTGCGTGCCGTCCGAGAAGGTGTCTCGATGAAGGAGTGGTTCATCGGGAGGTTGAGCGATGTCATCAAGACGGGGGGTGGGGCGCCGAACGTCGGCGAGGCGGTCCGCTTTCGGGGTCGCTTCGAGGGACGTTTCGACCCGCCGGACATCGACCGGTTCAAGCGCGCGGGGCGCGCATGATCGTGGTGGACACCAATGTCCTGGCCTATCGCTGGCTGCCCGGCAGCCTCTCCGACATGGCGGATGCGGTGGCGGCCAAGGACCCCGAATGGACGGCCCCCCCGTTGTGGCGGTCGGAGATGCGCAACGTGGTGGCCGGATACCTCCGGCTGGGCAGGCTGACGGAGGCGGACGCGCTGGCCGTCCTGCAGAAGGCCGCGGCCTCCCTTGGCGGCCGCGAGCGGGAGGTGTCGGATGCGGAGGTGGTGGCGCTGGTGCGGTCGTCGGGCTGCTCCGCGTACGACTGCGAATACGCGGCGCTCGCGCTCCGGTTGGGCGTTCCCCTCGTCACCGAGGACCGGCAACTCCGCGCCGCCTTTCCCGGAACCGCCATGAGCCTGCGGGAGTTCGTCTGACGTCCGGCCCCGGCCCGAGTTTCAGCCTCGATCCCTGCCCGTGCGAAGCCGGGCTTTGAGCCCTGCGCGTCGCGGTGGTAGGCTGCGCACGCGGTCGCCGTGCGCCGGCGCCCGCGCGAAGGAGAGGCCATGCAGGACTTTGAGAAGCTCGGGGTGTTCTATCTGGGTCGGGAGACGGCGGGGGAGGGCGGGGCGGAGGGCAACCTCGTCCTGTACGATTCCCGGGACCTCACCACCCACGCGGTCATCGTCGGCATGACCGGCAGCGGCAAGACGGGCCTCGGCATCGGGCTGCTGGAGGAGGCGGCGATCGACGGCGTGCCGGCCATCGCGATCGACCCCAAGGGCGACCTCGGGAACCTGCTGCTGTCGTTCCCCGAGCTCCGCGCCCAGGATTTCCGGCCGTGGGTCGACGAGGGCGAGGCGGCGCGCAAGGGGGCGACACCGGACGAGTTCGCCGCGCGCACCGCGCAGACGTGGCGCGAGGGGCTGGCGACGTGGGGGCAGGACGGCGCCCGCATCCGCCGCTTCCGCGAGGCCGCCGACCTTGCGATATACACGCCGGGCACCACGTCCGGTCGGCCTCTGCAGGTGATGCGCTCGCTCGCAGCTCCGCCCGCGGCGCTGGCCGCCGATTCGTCGGCCCTGCGCGACCGGATCCAGTCGACCGTCTCCGGCCTGCTCGGCCTCCTCGGCCTGGAGGCCGACCCCGTGCAGAGCCGCGAGCACATCCTGCTGTCGACAATCCTCGACCACGCGTGGCGCGCCGGGACCGACCTTGACCTCCCGTCGCTGATCCGCGCGATCCAGAAGCCGCCGTTCGCAGCGGTCGGCGTGTTCGACCTCGAGACCTTCTTCCCGGCGAAGGACCGCATGGGCCTGGCCATGGGCCTGAACAACCTCGTCGCGTCGCCCGGCTTCTCGGCGTGGATGGAGGGCGAGCCGCTCGATGTGCAGCGCCTGCTCTACACGCCCGAAGGCCGGCCGCGCCTGTCGGTGCTTTCCATCGCGCACCTCTCCGACACGGAGCGGATGTTCTTTGTCACGATCCTGCTCGGCGAGATCCTCGCATGGGTTCGCGCGCAGCCGGGGACGTCGAGCCTGCGGGCGATCCTCTACATGGACGAGATTTTTGGCTATTTCCCGCCCACCGCAAATCCGCCGTCCAAGACCGCGATGCTCACGCTGCTCAAGCAGGCCCGCGCCTACGGCCTCGGCGTCGTGTTGTCGACACAGAACCCGGTGGACCTCGACTACAAGGGCCTTTCAAACGCCGGGACCTGGTTCATCGGGCGCCTGCAGACCGCGCGGGACAAGGAGCGCGTCATCGAGGGACTCGAAGGCGCCGCGGGCGGAGCGGTCTTCGATCGCGCGGCCACGGAGCGCGTACTGGCCGGCCTCGGCAACCGGGTCTTCCTCATGCGCAACGTCCACGAGGATGCGACGGCGGTCTTCGAGACACGCTGGGCGCTGAGCTACCTGCGCGGGCCGCTGACCCTGCCGCAGATTCGCTCGCTGTGCGCGGGAGCGCCGCCGCCGGCCGCCTCCGTTCCGCCCACGGGCGCGGCGACCGCAGCATCGCCGGCACCGGCGGCGCAGGGCGGTGTCCGGCCCGCGCTTCCGCCGGGCACGCCGGAGTATTTCGTGAAGCCGTCGAAGGCCGCTGCGACGCCGGTCTACCGTCCGATGGTCGCCGGCGCCAGCAAGCTGCACTTCGTCGATGCGAAGGCCGATGTGGATGCGTGGGTTCCGTTCGCGCACCTGGCGCCGCTGTCGGACGATGGCAGCGGGGTGATCTGGGAGGAGGCGACGGCACGTCCGGAGTGGAGCGCCGGACTCGATCCTCAGCCGCGCGCGGGCGCTACGTTCGAGGCCCTGCCCGGCGCGCCCGGGCCGAAGTCCGTGGCCGCGTGGCGGGACAGTCTTGAGGATCATCTCTACCAGAACGTCACGCTCGACCTCTTCGGCCTCCCGTCGCTCAAGCTCGTCTCGACGCCCGGCGAATCGCTGGGCGACTTCACGGTCCGATTCACCCAGACCCTCCGCGAGCGGCGCGACGCGGAGGTCGCGGCGCTGCGTTCGAAATACGAATCGAAGTTGCGGACGATGCAGGACCGCGTGGCGAGGGCGGAGGACCGTCACGAGCGCGAGAAGTCGCAGGCGGGCCAGCAGATGATGCAGACCGCGATCTCGCTGGGTTCGACCGTGCTGGGGGCGCTCTTCGGCCGCAAGGCCCTCGGCGTCGGCACGGTCGGACGTGCCGCGACAACAATGCGGTCCGCCGGACGGATCGGCAAGGAACGCGAGGACGCCGCCCGCGCCGCGGAGGGCATCGAGGTCGCGCGCCAGCGACTCGGCGAGCTTGAGGCGGAACTCGAACGCGAGATCACCGCGCTGCAGGCGCGATACGAGCCCTCCGCCGTCCGCGTCGAGCCCCTGCACATCCGCCCGCGCAAGTCCGACATCGCCGTCGGCGCCGTCGGCCTCGCCTGGGTCCCATGGACAACCGGCCCCGACGGCATGCCCGAGCCGGCGTTCTAGGCAGCCTGCGGCCATGGGCGGATGACGGAGTCGTGTCGGCGGGTGTAACATCCAGCCGTACGATCGTACGGCTGGATGTTACACAAGGGATTCCCGTACCGGCCGCGCGACATCATCCGGGCAGGTTCAGGGAGCCATCCAGCGGCCTTCGATGTAGCCGCGGAAGGGCGGCTTGATGGGCCGTGCAACGGCCGTGCAGCGGCCGTGCAGCGATTTGCGTTGCTTCCGCGGGAGGACTACACTGCGCGGCTTTCCGGAACCCGGTGGTGTCGCGGACCGCGCGCTGCGGGCGGAACGGGGAGTCTTTCGATGTCAGCAAAGCAGATCGCGGTTCTTGCCGGCGACGGGATCGGTCCGGAGATCATGGCCGAGGCGCTGAAGGTGCTCGACGCGGTGTCGCGGCGGTTCGGTTCGCGGTTCGAGTACGTCCAGGCCGACGTCGGCGGCGCGGCGATCGACCGCCATGGCGAGGCCCTGCCGGCCTCGACGCTCAAGACCTGCGAGGACTCCGCGGCGGTCCTGTTCGGATCGGTCGGCGGTCCGGCGTGGGAGGGCCTTCCTCCCGAGCAGCGCCCCGAGCGCGCGTCGCTGCTGCCCCTGCGCAAACACTTCGGCCTCTTCTGCAACCTGCGTCCCGCGCATCTTCCGGCGGCCCTCCGGCACCAGAGTCCGCTCCGGGCGGACATCGCCGCCAAGGGGTTCGACGTGATGTGCGTCCGCGAGCTCACGGGCGACGTCTACTTCGGCGAGCCCAAGGGGCGCGAGGGCAGCGGGCCGACGGAGCGCGCCTTCGACACCATGACCTACACGCGCCGCGAGGTGGAGCGGATCGCGATCCAGGCCTTCACGATGGCCCGCCACCGCCGCCGCAAGGTGACGTCGGTCGACAAGGCGAATGTGCTCACGTCGATGGTCCTCTGGCGGGAAGTTGTCACCGGGATCGGCCGCGCCTATCCGGATGTCCAACTCGAGCACATGTACGTCGACAACGCGGCCATGCAGCTCGTCCGCCGCCCGTACGACTTCGACGTGCTTCTCTGCGGCAACATGTTCGGCGATATCATCAGCGACGAATGCGCCGTCCTTGCCGGTTCCATCGGCATGCTGCCGTCCGCCAGCCTCAACGGCCGCGGGTTCGGCCTGTACGAGCCGGCCGGCGGCTCGGCCCCCGACATCGCGGGCCGCGGCATCGCGAACCCGATCGGACAGATCCTCTCCGCCGCGCTCATGCTGCGTCACTCGTTCGACCTCGAGGACGCGGCCTGCGCCGTCGAGCAGGCGGTCGACGCCGTGCTCACCGGAGGCCTGCGCACCGGCGACCTCTGCGCCTCCGGCGAGACGCCCGCGACGACCCGCCAGATCGGTGACGCCGCCGCCGCCGCGATCGCAGGGGCGTGAGAAGGGCCGGCTGCCGCCACCGGATCCAGTTCTCGATGCGCAGCCCCGGAATCCGGGGTCGGTTCCGCTGGACTTCGGGGCGGTCTCCCCTACAGACTGCGGTCGCTGTCGCCGGGAACGTTGAGCCCGGCGACCAAACGTTGTGGAGCGCGGGTCATCCGGCTTCGCCTGGCTGCGCCGGGACAAGCCGCCCCCGCCCACAGCGGAAGGATCTGTGAACCGGTGGAGGGCTGCGGATGACGGGCATGAGACGCACGGGATGGACGGCTGGGCTTGCAGCGGCGGGGCTTGCGGCGCTCGCGGGTGCGGCGGAGGCGCCGCCGGACCTCGCCGGGGCGTCGTGGATCTGGACCGCGGATGCGGAGGGCATCTCCGCCCCGGCCGGCACGCGCTATTTCCGCACGACCTTCGTGATGCCGCCGGAGTGGGATCTCGATTCCGGCGTGGTCTCCGTCACGGCGGATAATCTCTTTTCCCTGCACGTCAACGGACGGTCCGTGGTCGAGCGGATGACGGAGCCGAACGCGTGGGGCCGGCCGTATCGCGTCGAACTGGGCAGCGGACGGCTCGTCCCCGGGACCAACTGCATCGCCGTCGCCGCCGTGAACACGGTCCCGGGCGCCGCGGGGCTGATCGTGAAGCTCACCGTGCGCGCCGGCAATGCGGGCGAGGCGGTGATCGCGACCGACGACGCGTGGCGCGGGACGGATCGCGAGTCGCCCGGTTGGACCGCGGTCGCGTTCGATGACTCGGCGTGGAAGCCGGTCCGCGTCCACGGCGAACTCGGCATCGCGCCCTGGAGCCATTTCGGCCGCGCCGCCCCGTCCGCCGCGCCGGCGGGGTTCGACCTGAAGTCCGCGGCCTGGATCTGGTTCCCCGAGGCCGACCCTGTAAACCCGCCTGCCGGATCCCGCGGATTCCGCACGACGTTCGTCGTGCCGTCGGCCGGCCGGGGCGTGGGCGCCGAGGTGCTGGCCGCGGCGGACAACGAGTTCACACTCTTCGTCAACGGCCGCCGGGCGGGGCAGGGGATGGAATGGACCGAGCCCGCCCGCATCGACATCACGCACCTCCTGATCGCCGGCACGAACACGCTGGCCGTCGAGGCGGTGAACACGGCCGACGGCCCCGCGGGCCTGATCGCGGCGGTTCGGGTGACGCGCCGCAACGCGCCGCCTCTCCTTCGCGCCACGGGTGCCGGCTGGCGCGGCAGCGACTCGCTCCCCGCGGGCTGGCAGAAGCCGGGCTTCGACGACTCCGCCTGGCCGCAGGCGCGCACGCTCGGGTCCTACGGTGTCGCGCCTTGGGGCGCGACGCTGAAGATCCCGTCCGGCGCCACCGCCGCCTCCGTGCTGGAGCGCGCCGAGTCCTATGACGCTCCCGTCCATACCGGCGCCGTCGTCTTCGTGCTCGGCCGCACCCGCTTCACGGGGCAGAACTTCATCCAGAACGTCCACGGCTCGCGAGCCTACTTCGAGTTCGACACGCCGTCCCCCGCCGCCCTCGGCCGCCGGCTCTGCCGCCTCGCGCCATTCCGGCCGGACGGCACGGTCGCGGTCCTCGCCGACGCGGGCGAGGGCTGGCTGGGCTCGCCGTCCGTCTCCCGCGACGGGCGCACCGTCCTCTTCACGATGGCGCCCGCGGGTGATCCGTGGTTCCACATCTACAGCGTGCCGATCGAGGGCGGCGAGCCGCGGCAGATCACGCACGGTCCGTTCCACGACTTCGATCCCGCCGAGCTTCCCGACGGCCGCGTCGTGTTCGCCTCGACGCGCCTCGGAACCGCGGAGGAATACCACGGCGTGCCCGCCTTCTGCCTGTTCGCGTGCGCCGCGACCGGCGGTCCCTCGCGGGCCATTACGCACCACATCGTCGGCGACCGCGAGCCGCGCGTGACGGACGACGGCATGCTCGCGTTCATCCGGTGCGACAATTTTCTCGAGCGCGCCAAGGTCGAGACGCACATCCACCGCACGCGACTCGACGGGTCCGGCGGCCTGATCGCGATCGGGCCGGACCGTCCGGTCATCGGTCTCGATCGCCTCAACGCCGCCGAGGAGAGCTCCCGGTGGCTGCGGCAATACGGCGCCGGATCGCCCGCGCCGCTCGGCGACGGCCGTATCGCCGCGATCTCGGACCTCGGCGTGGTGGTCTCCTCCCGCCAGCGCGGCGTACCCACCGGCGCCTACCTTCCGTTCGATGTCTCGTCGCTGCCGGACGGCCGTCTGTTGTGCAGCGATCGCGACGGCCGGCGACTCGCGATCCTCGATCCTCGCACCGGCCGTGCCGTCGAGGCGGTCGACCTGTCCGACTGCGCCCTCCCGGCGGAGAAGGGCCCTTCCGCGCCGGGCTATCAACCGTCGGCCGCGCATTCCGCGGTGTACGCCGCCGCGCGTCCCCCGCCCCGGAGCATGCCGCCCGTCGTCCGCGAGTCGGACGGCAGCCGTCCGGAGGCGACCGGATTCCTCTACTGCCAGAACATCTTCACGACACGCCACACGGACGCCGACATCGGCCGCGTGCGCGCGGTCCGCGTGTACGAAGGCCGGCCCTTCACGCTGACGCCGACCGACAGCATCTACATGCACATCGGTACCGAGGGCCGCGAACTTGGGACGATTCCGGTCGCGCCGGACGGCTCCTTCTACGTCGAGGTCCCCGCCGACCGTGCCCTGAGCATCCAGGCTGTCGATGCCGAGGGCCGCGCGGTGATCGGCGAACTGAGCTGGATCTACGCGCGCCCCGGCGAGCGGCGCTCGTGCGCGGGCTGCCACGCCGACACGGACCGCGTCCCGCCCTCCTCCGCGCGCCCGGCCGCCGCGATGCGGCCGATGAAACTCCTCGGCGGCGCCGATCCGCACCGCTTCCGAGCGAACAATGCCGCGAACGGCGGTGTGCTGAACCTGCAGACCGACCGGTTCCGCGAGTGCGCCGCGATCAACTCGTACGGCCCGCCGACCGGGCCGTTGCCGCCGCCGCCGGGCCGCGCGGCGGAGGTCGCTTCCTGGATCGAAAAGGCCGCGTGCCCGGAGGCCCCGTGCCGGTTGTCCGTTGCCAACCGGCTCGCGGTCTTCCGCGACCCGGCGGCGGCGCCTGCGCTGGCCGGACTGCTGAAGGATCCGGTCGACGAGGTTCGCTGCGCCGCGGCGATGGGGCTGGCCGCGTGCGGGACGCGGGAGTCCGTGGCCGTCCTCCGCCCGGTGCTGGCGGATCCGAACCCGGTCGTCGCGCAGGCCGCGCATGTCGCGCTGGAGCACCTGACGGGCCTTCGCGTGAAGTTCAATCCCTTTGCCGGAGATCGCGAGGCGGCGGTCCGGCGCTGGGCGGAGCCGCTGGACCGTCTCGACTGGACGGCGATCGAGCGCGACCTGTGCGGACAGGTGTCGCGCGGCGACCGGCTGGAGTCGTGGGCGGCGGCGGAGACGTTGGGCCGCACCGGCGGCTCCGCGGGCGCGGCGGCGCTGCGCGCCTTCCTCGCCTCGAATCCCGGAGCGGAACTGCGGATCGCGATGGCGGCGATGCGGTCGCTGGGTTCGCTCGGCGATCGCGAGGCGGTGCCGGCGCTCGTCACGATGCTCTCCACCAACGCGCCGCTTGTGAAGGATCGCGGCGAGGCCAACCGCGAGTTCGGCGGGGCGCAACGGGCCGTCTATCTTGCAGCCACGGCGGCCGAGGCGCTGGGCCGGATCGGCGGGGCGGAGGCTGAGCGTGCGCTGGCCGGGACGCTTGGAACGTTGCAGCCGATGGAGAAGTACACACTCTGCTGCGGCGACCATCCGTGGCTGATGGGCTGCCATTCGTCGCCGGTTCATCACCGCATCCTCGAGGCCCTCGATGCGATGGGCAGCACGAACGGGGGCGATGCGGCGGCGGCGATCGTGAGGGCGGTGCCGATGGACAAGGATCGCGCACTGCTCTACGAACTCGACGCCTACGAGGCGCTCACGGCCCGCGTGCTTGCACGCAGTGGCCGCGCGGCGGACGTTGCGGAGTCGTGTCTCGCCGTCCTCGGCGATCCGGCGGCGCGCGGGCGGGACGACCTGATCGCGGCGGTCGGCGCCAGTCCGCATGCGGAGCGGCATATTCGGCCGCACACGCCGCGCGCCCGGGCCGCACAGGTTCTGTCGGTTGTCGTGGCCGACCCCGCCTTTGCGACTCGCATCCGCGCCCTGGTTGCGGCGGAACTGGCGAAGCCCGCCGCCGAGGAGCGGTCGTGGGTCGCGTTCATGCTGATCCGCACGCTGGGTCGCCTGTGCGATGCCGGGTCGGCGGAGTTCATCCGCGGGGTTCTGGCTGATGGCCCGACCGAGGTTTCCCTCGGCACGAACCCGCCGCCGAATCACTGGGCTCTGAAGGCGATGCGCCCCTACCACCGCGCCGCGGCCGCCTGGGCGCTCGGAGAGATCGGCGATGCGGCGTCCGCGCCCGCCCTGATGGCCGCCGCCAAAGACCTCGACAACGCTCCCGCGGTCCGCGAGGCCGCCGCCATCGCCCTCGGCCGCGTCGCCGCTCCGGCGATGGCCGCCGAGTTGCGTGCATGTGCGGATGAGCATCCGGAGTTGACGGTGCAACGGGCGCTGTGGGAGGCGGCGGCGAAACTGGCGAAGCCCCCGCAAGGGCCCGCCCCGGTGCCGGCCGATCCCGCGCCCTATGGCTATGCGCCCGCGTCCAACTAGGCCTTCATGAACCTGATGCGAATTCTGATGGGATCATGGGTACTGGTGTCCGGGCTGGCCGCCGCAACGGAGCCGGCGGTGCCGGACGAGGCGGCGGCGCGGACGGCCATGGCCGGGGCGACGATGGAGGCGGAGGGACGCTGGACACCGCTCTTCAACGGGCGCGACCTGAACGGCTGGTCTGTGAAGTGTGTCGCGGCCGACACGAACAAGGTCTACTGGCGTGCCGCGGACGGCGCCATCGTCGTGGACTCCACGCAGGACCCGAAGCACGACTACGTGTGGCTCATGGCCGACGGCGAGTACGGCGACTTCCTGCTCCGCCTCCGCTTCCAGCCCTTCCGCGGCGTGTCGGGCAACAGCGGTGTACAGATCCGAAGCCGGTACGACGACGCGGCCGGGTGGCTCGATGGTCCGCAGATCGACATCCATCCGCCGGGTCCCTGGCGCACCGGCTTCATCTACGACGAGACGCGCGGCGTGCGGAAGTGGATCGCCCCGGCACTCGCCAAAGTCTCCGACGCCCGCCCCGAGATGGCCCCCGCCGGCGTGCCGTTCCGGTACGCGGATGATTCCGAGCCATGGAACGATCTGCGCATCCTCGCCCGCGGCCCACGCGTGATCGTGGAGTTGAACGGCCGCATCGTGCGCGACGCGGACCTCGCCGGCGTTCTCGATGACGCCCCGCATCGGGAGCGCAGCACCGGCCTCCGCGGCCGCATCGCCCTCCAACTCCACACCCGCGACACGTTGCGGATGCGGTTCAAGGACCTTGCAGTCGCGGAGACGGCGGGGAAGTAGACGGGCCGCAGGGAAGTGCGACGGTGTGGCCGTATGGCCGTATGGCCGCGTGGCGGTGTGGACGTGGCGGCGGGTGGACAGGAGTGCGAGTCCCACGGCCATGCGGCCACACCGTACCACGGCCGCCTATCGTCGTCGCCGGGCCGGGGAGGTCGGGGCGAGCGGCGTGGTGATCTGCTCGTAGAGGGCGAAGAGGAACTCGACGCGGTCGCGGTCGCCCGTGAACGGCGCGGCGCGGTAGCAGCGGTCGACGGCGCGGTCCAGCGCCGCATGCGCCCCAGCCAGCGCCGCCGGCATCGCCAGCGGATCGTACAGGTCCGCCAGCGTGCTGTCCGCGTGAGCCTCCCGGACGTCCAGCACCCGCTGCGCCGCCTCCTCCACCGCCGCCTTTCGCGACGCGGATACGTCCGACGGCCAGGGAAAGTTGTTGTAGACGAGCCGCACAGAGTAGCGATAGCGGCTCTCTAGCCGACCGCCAACCTGCCGCACCCAAGCCATGTGCATGGCCGATGCAAGGATGCCGAAATGGAACTTCCCGGCCCGGGCCACGAACAGGCAACTGTCGCCCGCGATGTGCCGGGGCGTGAAGTAGGCCATCGGAATGTAGCGCCGGTGTTCCGAGCTGTGACGCGGAATCAACACGAACGAGGAGGACGGCTGTCGGACCTCGCCGAAGACTGTCGGCGTTCGCGCGAGCTCCCGGGTGGTGGCGCGGGAACTGGCCGACCGGTAGTCCCGCACGCCCTGAATCCGTCGCACCAGCTCCGGGGATCCGCGGATCAGCGCGGGCGGTGCATCCTCCAGCCACACGCACCAGCGACGCAATCCGTGCAGGAACTCGTGTGCGCTGAGGAACGGGCGGATGAACGCCCGCAACGCCGGTTCCGCCTTGATCACCCGAGCGTACGTTGCGTCGTCGATCAGCAGGTTGCCGCCGTCGTTGGGCATGCTTCCGAATTCCATGCGGGGAACCGTCGACACGGACATCTCGCGATTCTGGAGCACCAAATTGGATCCGGCGACGAGGTAGGGGCTGATGCCGGAAACCTCCACGATCTGCGGCCGATCGGCGTTTGCCTCGTAGTCGTAGATCCTCTTTCGCGGGCTGTCGATTTGGCTGAAGCCGATGATGACCACGTGCACGTGGGCCTTGCCGCGCGCTTCGCTGATCCAGGGGAACGTGCGGTGCGCGAAGACGATTCGCACGCCGAAGCGCTGGAAGAGATGGGGCCACAAAATCCCGGGTTGTTCACCCTGCGAGAGCGAATTCGTGGAAACGAAGCCGACACGAACGGGCGTTCCTTGGATGTACTCGGCGGCCTTGACGTACCAGCATGCGACATAGTCGAGCACTCCGGATCCCTTGAGCCGGCCCAGAACCATATCCATGTCGGACTGCTGCCCGGCGTCGCGCGCCTTCTTCCCCACGAACGGCGGGTTGCCGAGGACGAGGACGTTGTCGTCGGGCGGCAGGACGGCCTTCCAGTCGAGGCGAAGGGCGTTGCCGTGGACGATGTGCGGGGAACTGCGCAGCGGGAGCCGCTGGTAGTAGTGGCCGAAGGCCTCGCCGGTCTTGCGATTCATGTGGTGGTCCATGAGCCACAAGGCGACCTCGGCGATACGGCAGGGCCATTCGCCGATCTCGATGCCGTGGAACTGGTCGACGTCGACGCGGACGAGCGCCCCGATGTCGAGCACCTGCTGGACGCCGCCGTGGAACGCGAGGAGCGTGTCGAGCTCCAACTGGCGGAGTTCGCGGTAGGCCAGGACGAGGAAGTTGCCGCAGCCGCAGGCGGGATCGAGGAAGCGAAGACGGCGGAGCCGCTCGTGGAACTCCTCCAGCCGCGCGGTGCGGCGCGTGGACTTGTCCCGCTTGATCGCCGCGAGGTCCTCGCGCAGATCGTCGAGGAAGAGCGACCGGAGGACTTTGAGGATGTCGCGCTCGCCGGTGTAGTGGGCGCCCTGCTGGCGCCGCTCGCGGTCGTCCATGACGCCCTGGAAGAGCGAGCCGAACACGGCGGGCGATACCTTCGCCCACTGGAAATGGCAGCAGGCGAGCAGGGCGTCGCGCATGGCGCGGGTGAAGTCCGGGAAGGCCAGCCGCTCGGCGAAGAGAGCTCCGTTGACGTACGGGAAGGCGGCGAGGTTCGCGCCGAGGTTCGGCGACCGCTTCTCCCGCGGCGTGTTGAGGACGTCGAAAAGCTGGTTCAGCCGCGCGCCGAGGTCGGCGCCGTCGTCGCGGGTGCTCTCCTCGATGAAGACCTGGAAGGCGTTGGGCTGGTCGAAGATGTCGGTGTCGTCGGCGAAGAGGCAGAACAGAACGCGCACCAGCAGCCGTTCGAGGTCCGCACCGGAGAATCCGCCCGCCTCCAGCGCATCGTGCAGACCGCACATGAGGTCGTAGGCCCTGCGGTTGGCGGGATCCTCCGGGTCGAGGCGCAGCGTCTGTTCGCCGCGCAGGAAGGCGAAGGCGCGGACGTGACGGTGCAGGTCGGCAAGCGGGAACTCCAGGGTGTCGTACCGGATGCCCCGAAAGAGGGGGAACTCGCCCTGCTCCTCGGGTTCCAGGTCGTAAAGGACGAAGCGGGCGAAATCGGAGACGATGACGTAGCGCGGGACCTCGTCGCTGCGGCCGGCGGCGGTCAGGTCGCCGATGTAGGCGAAGGCCTGCGAGGTGGCGGCGCCGAGGTCCTCGCCGAGGGACTTGTGCTCGACAAGCAGGCGGCCGCGCCAGAAGAGGTCGATCCGCCCGTAGCTTCCGCGGATCTTCTGAACCGGCTCCTCAAACGTGGCGACGCTGCGGCGCTTCAGGCCGAAGACCTCGAAGAACTCGTTCCAGAAGGTCTGCTTCTCGCCCGCCTCCGACACGGCACGCGCCCAGTCCCGCGAAAAGCGGATCGCCAGGTGCCGGACCTCGTCCCATGTGATCGACATGAGAGCTTTGTAGCCGATTCCGAAGGGGCGTGGCGATTCGAAAGAGGGTGCGTGGACGGCTTCCATGGGTTGGAAAGGCGCCGGAAAGGGGCTTCCAAGCCTTGGAGAAACGGGAGCCGCACGGTGGTTCCTTCGTGGCGATGGGCAGGCAGGAGTGCCTGCCACACCTCCAAACTGCCACACCGTCCTCCGTCCGGACCGGGACAAGCCCGGCGGGACCGCGCTACTTGAGGCTTTCGCCGGCGCGGATGAGGCGGCCGCTGTTGAAGATGACGATCAGCGAGCCGGCGTTGTGGAGGAGGGCGGCGAGGATCGGCGGGATCCGGCCGGCGCCGGAGAGGGCGATGCCGCCGAGGATGAACAGCAGGCCGACGAGGATGTTCTGGCCGACGACCGAGCGGGTGCGGCGCGAGAGCCGGATCAGGAACGGTACGCGGAGGAGGTCGTTGCTCATCAGGGCGATCGTGGCGCTGTGGATTGCCACATCGCTGCCCGCGGCGCCCATCGCGATGCCGGTGTCGCCGGCGGCGAGCGCCGGGGCGTCGTTGACGCCGTCGCCGACCACGGCCACGCGGGATCCGCCGCCGCGCACTTCGTTGACGAAATCCACCTTGGCCTGGGGCAGGCAGCCGGCGCGGAACTCGGGGCAGTCGATCAGGTCCGCCACGCGGCGGGCGGCGGCGGGGCGGTCGCCGGTGACCATGGCGATGCGGCGGACATGGAGGTCGCGGAGGCCGTGGATCGCCTCCTTGGCGCCGGGGCGGACCTGGTCCTGAAGGCCGATCCATCCGAGCCGCCGGCCGTCGAGGGCGACATGGACGACGCTCAGATCCGCGGCGTCGTCCGAGGCGCCGTCGTCGGATGTCGCCGGAACGGACACCTCGTTCTCCCGCAGCCACGATGCTCGGCCGCAGAGAACCGTGCCGCCCGCCAGGCGCGCCCGCACGCCGCGCCCCGGCTCCTCGTGGAGGTCCTGCACGGGTTCCGGTGACAGCCCGCTTTCCGTGGCGAGCCGCAGGATCGCCTGCGCGGCGGGATGATTGCTGTAGCGCTCGGCGGCGGCCGCCGCGGCGAGGAGGTCTGCCGGGCGGACGCCCTCGTCGGGTGCGAGGCGGGCGACCGCGAGTTCGCCGGTGGTCAGGGTGCCGGTCTTATCGAAGACCACGGCATCGGTCCGTGACACGGCCTCAAGGTCGGCCACGTTCTTGACCAGAATGCCCGCCCGTGCCGCGGCGGAGAGGGCGGCCACCATGGCCGTCGGCGTGGCGAGGATCAGTGCGCAGGGACAGGCGACGACGAGGATCGCGACGACGCGGTCCCAGTCGCCGGTGAAGAACCACACGAAGGCGGCGACGGCGAGCACGAAGGGCGTGTAGTAGCCGACGTAGCGGTCGATGAGCGCGGTGAACGGAAGGCGCGTCTTCTCGGCCGCCATGATGAGCGCGCGGACCTGGCCGAGCGTGGTGTCCTCGCCGGCGCGGGTGACGACGACCTCGACGGCGCCGGTGAGGTTCTGGGTGCCCGCGAAGATGTCGTCCTCCGGACCCTTCTCCGCCGGCATCGACTCGCCGGTGATGGTCGCCTCGTTGAGCGTCGTACGCCCGGCGGCGATGCGGCCGTCCGCCGGGACGCTGTCGCCCGGCCGCAGGCGGAGCCGGTCGCCGGCATGCAGCAGATGGGCGGCGACCTCCTCCTCCGAGCCGTCCGCCGTGATGCGGCGCGCGGTGGTGGGGGTGAGGCGGACGAGTCCCTCGATGGCCTTGTGCGCGCCCTCGGCGGTGCGGGTTTCGACGACCATCGAGATCAGCATGAAGAAGGCGATGACGCCCGCGGTGCGGAAGTCGCCCTGGGCCATGGACGCGAGGACGGCGATGGCGACGAGCTCGTCCATGTGCAGGTGGCCGCGAAGCAGGTCGCGCGCGGCGTTCCAGACGATCGGCGCGGCCAGCATGATCGCGCCGATGGCGGCGGCGATGTCCCCGGCGGCGGGGTTATCCGGCTGGAGCCACGGCACCGCGTAGCCGGCGACGACGAAAGCGGCGGCGAGCAGGACCCATAGCAGCAGTCCCGCGGCCGAGCCGTGGGAGTGGCCGTCGTGGCGTGTTTCCCTAGCGGACGTCTGCATGCGCCCCCGCTCGCTTGGGTTCGGGCCCGAGCCACAACCGAAGCTCCTGCTTCCCGTCGCGGCCGCGGCGGATCACGTACTTCTCGGAGACCTTGTCCAGTGCTCGGCGCACGCCGTCCTGCAGCAGCACGGCGCCGACGACATCCGGCCGGCGGAGGTAGTGCGGCAGCAGCCGTTCAAAATAGACGGCGTCGGCACGTGTCCCGGCGACGAGCCGGTCGCGCCAGGCTGCGGCCTCGCTCAGGCGCTGCGCGGCCTCGCCGACGGCCTCGTTGCCGCGCCGGGCGGCGTACTCGCGGGCTTCGCTGATGCGCGTGCTGCGTTCCTGCTCGGCCTGGACGACCGCGTCGAACGATGCGGCGACGGAGGGCGGCGGGGCGAGGGCAACGGCCTCGACGCGTTCGACGCGGACGCCGGCGCGGATGGCGGCGAAACGGGCGCGGGCGGCGTCCTCGATCGCGGCGCGCAGCCCCTCGACATCGGTGCGCAGCGCGCGGTCCGCCGAACAGGCGGCGGTGGCGTGGAGCACGGCGCGGCGGAACTCGTTCGATACCATCGCGCCGGGGTTGTCGAAGCCGAAGACGTGGGCGGCGGGGTCGTCGATCGTGTAGCGCAGGGCCCAGCGGGCGCGCAGGAGGTTGGCGTCGCCGGTCAGGACGAGCCGCTTCCATTCGTCCTCGGTCTCGACCGGCGGCAGCGCGGCGTCGCGGCCGGCCGGGCCGTAGGCCCCGGAGTCGATCGTCTTCACGCGGCCGGTTTCAAGGCGGATGACTTCGGCGAAGGGGCGGGGGAGGGTCCAGTGGACACCCGGGCCCCAGACGCGCTCGGTGCCGGCGGCGTCGGCGCGGCCGAAGAGCAGCACGACCGCCTGCTCCTGCGGCCGGAGGATGTGGAGGCCGGAGACCAGGTAGAGCGGGACGAGCAGCACCAGCCCGGCGCGCAGCAGGCGTGCGGCGAGCGAGAGCGCCTCCGCGAGGGCGGGGGCGACGTCGTCCGTCTGGGGGGGCCGTCCGTTCATTGCGTCACTTCCCGCCCCCCGCGGGTATCACGGCCGCCGGGACCGGTACGGTGTTCGTGGAGCCCGACAGGAGATCGAACGGCGGGGTGTCGGCGCCGAGAACGACGGTCGAGCGCTGTCCGAGCGTCTGCTCGAGCACCTCCAGCTTGCGCAGGAAGAGCGCGAGGCCGGGGTCCTTCTCAAAGACGGTGTAGGCCTCGGCGGCGGCGGCATCGCCCTCGGCGCGGATGCGGCGGGCCTCGGCGGCGGCGGCGGCCAGCTTGCTGTCGCGCGCGCTGTCGGCCTCGGCGCGGATGCGGGTCGCCTCACTCTCGCCCTCCGAGCGGTAGCGTTCGGCGACGGCCTTGCGTTCGGCGCGCATGCGGTCGAAGACCTTCTCCGTGATCGCCTGCGGGAGGCCGAGGGAGCGGATGCCGACCGTGGTGATCTCGATACCGTAGCGTTCGCGCGCCTCGGGGCCGGCGGCGTCGGCGACGGCCTTCTCGATCGCCTCGAGCTTCAGCGCCTTCGGGTCGGGGTTCACGAGCGCCTCGAACGGGTGGCGGCCGACGGTGGCGTTGCGCCAGTGGCCGATCAGTCCGGCAAGGTTGCGGCGGGCCTGCTCGGGAGTGCCGACGCGCTCGAGGAAACGGACCGGGTCCGCGATGCGCCATCCGGTGAAGAGCGACATCAGCACGGGGCGGCCATCCTGCGTCAGCGTCTGCTCCAGGGCGCCTTCCAGCACCTGCGTGCGTGCGTCGAAGACCTCGATCTTCTGCACGGGCCACGGCCAGCGTCCGTAGAGGCCCGGCTCCGCGATCGCGCCGTCGACGCGGCCGAAGGTGGTGCGCACGGCGGCTTCGCCCTGCCGCACGATGACGACAGTCTGCGAGAGCGCGAACAGCGCCAGGATCAGTGCGCCGAGCGCCAGCATCCACCGGTTGTGCGGCGGGTGGGGATGGGGATGGTCGTGCCCGCTCATTTCCGTGTCTCCGTTCCCTCCGCCCCCGCGCCGGCCGCGGGCGCGCCGGGAAGCGCGCCGAGGTCGAACAGGGAGGACGGGATCTTCTCCTCGAGATTCAACTGCAGGACCTCCGTGTCGCACGGGGCCGCGACGACAAAGAGCCGCGGCCGGACCAGCGCGTCCTGCACCGCCTGCAGGTGCGCGCGGCCGCGGTAGACGGCCGGGGAGCGGTCGTGTGCGGCCTTGCGGACGAGGAACTGCGCCGCCTCGGCCCGGGATCCGAGTTCCTGCTCCGCGCGCCGTGCCTCCGCGGCATAGCCGATCGCCCGCGCCGCCGCCTCGGCGGCCGGCAGCACGCGCGCGGCGTGGGTGCGACCGGCGAGCACGGCCGACTCCTTCTCCTCCAGAGCCCCGACGACCGACTCGAACGCGTCGGCGATCGGAACCGGCGGGTGGACGCCCTGCACACCGACAAACGTGACCTCGATGCCCAGGCGCATCGCGTCCGCCTCGGCGCGGATCCGGTCGCCCACCGCCTGCGCAAATGCCGCCTGCCCCGCGCCCAGCACGTCGAAGAGGTCGCGCCCCGCCGTCTCCCGCGTCACCGCGCGCGTCGCCGCGGCGCGCAGGGCGGCCGCCGGATCGCGATGGCCGTAGGCGTACTGGAGCAGGTTCGTCACGCGGTACTCGACCGGCAGGTTGATGCTGACGAGGTTCACGGGCACCGCGGCTTCGCCGGCGGAGGGGACGGACGAGGTCGCTCCGTCGCGGGCGGCGGTCAGGAACGGATCCTCCCGTTCGAAGTGGGGGCGCGTCCACAGGGTCTCGTCCGGATCGGTCACGGCGCCCTCGTAGCCGACATGTGTCTCCAGCAGCCGTCGCGCGGGCACGCGGCGGACCGTCTCGAAGGGCCACGGCAGTTTCCAGTGGAATCCGGGCTTCAGGTGCCAGCCGCCGGCCTCCGCCGCGCGCGGCGTGCCGAGGCGTTCCAGAATGCCCTCCTCCTCCGGGCCGAGGATCGCCACCGAGGTGAGCGCGTACAGGACGGCGATCTGGAAGAGCAGCAGCGGCGCCAGCGTGCGGCCGAGGAAGCCGGCGAGCCAGGTCTGCGAGACCTTGAAGCCGAACTGGTAGTCCAGCGACTCCGCCGCGCCGCGCATCCAGGCGGACGGATCGCACAGGCGCCGGGCGATGCGGCTCTCGTAGGGCGAGGCCGGCTCCGCATCCCGTCCGCGCGGCCGGTAGAGTTCGAGCAGTGCGTTGAGGATCTGCTCCACGCCGAGCAGGCCCGCGACCGCGACCAGCGCGGTCGCGACGCCCCGCTCGATGCCGGGATAGCCCGCGCCGGCAGCCAGGCAGGCGCCCATGGCGGCGAGCCCGGCCAGGGCCGTTGCACCCGCGGCGACACCGGCGGCGCGGAGGCGCGTCCGCCCCGGCGCGCGCGCATGGGCGATGAGGTAGCGACCGAGAACGAGCAGGGCGAAGGCGGTGGCGCCGAACCAGCCGGCGGCGGGGAGGCGGGACACCGCGTCGAGCGGCGGCAGCGCGGCGAGTGCACGGCCCTGCACCCATGCAGCGGCGCAGAGTCCGAGCCCCAGCAGCGGGGCGGCCGCCGGCACGGCCCAGCGGTCGAACAGCGCGGCGCTGCGCGCCATCGAGAACGGCACCTCGGTCTCGTCGGCCGGCCGGGTGAACAGCGAGGATTCCGGCTGAGCGCGGCGGGAGGCCTCGGCCTCCAGCGCCTCCTCCGCGGCGCGGCGGGCGAAAAACTCGCGCAGTGCGACCACGAGGGCGGCGAGCCCGGCCCAGGCGTGCAGCGCGGCCATCGGGGCGAAGAGGAACGATCCCTCCGTTGTCCGGCCGACCACGGAGGCCAGGGCCAGCAGGAGGGAAAGGACCGCCGCAAAGAGGGCGGCTCGTTCGGGGGTTCGCTCCATCAGGTTTTCACTTCCGTACTGCGGAACGAGAAGATAGCCAGCGCCAGGATGCCGATCAAGTAGAGGCCCGCGTACGCGCCGGCCCTGGCCAGGTACGAGAGCGGCACGCGCACGTCGAGGTGCAGCGCGTCGACGACCCAGAAGTGCTGCCAGTTCGGAAGGATCGCATAGACCGCCGCGGCGATGCGGCTGGTCGCGGCGTGGCGGCCGAAGAGATAGTCCGACATCAGGCCGGCCAGGAACACGACGCTGCACAGCGTCACCGTGGGCACGACGTCCAGCCGCGTCGCCAGCGCCAGGGCGATGGCGGCCAGCAGGAGCAGCGCCATGGCGAGAAGGGCGTTGATCGGCAGGAGCGTCCACGTGAAATACGCCCCGAACCGCGCCGCGGCCTCGCCCTCCTTCGGCTGCAGGCCCGCGATGACGAAGGCCAGCAGGACCGCTACGGCGAGCAGGACGATCGCGTCGGAAACGAACGGCCTGCGCGTGAAGTAGTTGACCGCGCCCGCAACGGCGAGGGCGGCCGGGATGGCCCCCAGCAGCGGGAGAAGGACGGGCCAGTCGATCGCGTAGGGCAGGGCGACGGCGCGCATCGCGATCATGGAGGCCGGTGCGGCGACCGCGGAGAAGAGCAGCATGCCCCCGGCGATGCCCGCGAACTTCGCGAGCAGGAACGCGACACGGCCGACCGGCTTGCTCAGGATCAGCGTCGCCGTTCCGCGGCGGATGTCGCCCGAAAGCGACTGGCATGCCGCCGTGCCCGCCAGCAGCAGGCCGAGGAAGAAGTGCAGGGCCAGGGCGTTGTCCGCGATGATCTTCTCCCCCTCGCCCAGCGTGTGCGTCGAAAGGACCGGCATCAGCCCCATGCCGGCGACGGCCGAGGCCATCAGCAGCAGCGTCAGCGGCTGCCGCAGCATCTCGCGCAGAGCCAGCACCGCCATGGCGGCAAACGATGAAAGAACCCGTCGCATGTGGTCTCCAGCATACCGTGTGCACGGCTTGGACGCCACCCCGAGGGAAGCTGCCGCGAGTCCGTGCTGCTTGCGCCCCGGCGTTGCGTTCGTATACTCGACCCATGCCGGAATCGCTGGTCATCACGCCCACGTACAACGAGAAGCCGAACGTGGAGTCCATCGGCGCCGCGGCGCTGGCGGCCCTGCCTTCCGCCCATCACCTGTTCGTGGACGACAACTCCCCCGACGGCACCGGCGCGATCCTGGACGGCATGGCGGAGCGGAATCCCCGCATCCACGTACTCCATCGCTCCGGCAAGCAGGGGCTTGGCCGCGCCTACATTGCCGGGTTCCAGTGGGCGCTGGAGAACGGGTTCGAGTTCGTGTTCGAGATGGACGCCGACTTCTCGCACGATCCCGCCGAACTGCCGCGGCTCCGGATGCTGGCCGAGACGGCCGACCTCGTGCTGGGCTCGCGGTTCGTCGAGGGGATCCGCATCACGAACTGGCCGCTGTCGCGGCTGGTGCTTAGCGTCAGCGCGGCAGCCTACGTGCGAGCGGTGACCGGCATGCCGTACTATGACCCGACGGGCGGGTTCAAGTGCTACCGGCGGGCGGTGCTGGAGGAGATCGACCTGCCGACGGTCACGTCCAACGGCTATTCCTTCCAGATCGAGACGCTCCACCGCGCCTGGATCCGCGGATTTCACGTCGTCGAGACCCCCATCATCTTCGAGGACCGCCGGTCGGGCGTGTCGAAGATGAACCGTTCGATCGTCCATGAGGCCTTCCGCCTGGTCGCACGACTCGCGTTCCGCAGCGGCTTCCGCCGCCGCCCGCCCGGCATTCACCCCCGCAGCGTCCGCGCCTCGCGCTGATCCCCGCCGCCGTGCCGGCTGCGGAAGACGAACACCAAGACGCAAAGGCCGCCAAGGGGAGCACCAAGCACCCTTCCGGAAGACCGCCGAGTCGAAGGGAGCCGCAGCCTTTGCGCCCTTTGCGTCTTGGTGTTGTCTCCGTCAGGTGTAGCGGGCGAGGATTTGCTCGTAGAGTTCCTGCCGGCCGCTGATCTGCTCCGGCTCCCCGGCGGCGGTGGCGATGGCGTGCAGGTCCTTGAGCGTGAGCTTCCCCTTCTCGAACTTCGCGCCGTTGCCGGTGTCGAACGAAGCGTAGCGCTTCTCGCGCAGCTTGAGGTAGGGCGAGGTCCGCAGGATCTCGTCGGCCACGATCAGCGCCCGGGCGAAGGCATCCATGCCGGTGATGTGCGCAACGAACAGGTCGGCCAGGTCGGTCGAGTTGCGGCGCGTCTTCGCGTCGAAGTTGATGCCGCCGGTCTTGAAGCCGCCGGCCGGCAGGATGACGAGCATCGCCTCGACGAGTTCCATGAGGTTCACGGGGAACTGGTCGGTGTCCCAGCCGTTCTGGTAGTCGCCGCGGTTGGCGTCGATGCTGCCCAGCAGCCCCGCATCCACCGCCATCTGCAGGTCGTGTTGGAACGAATGGCCGGCGAGCGTGGCGTGGTTGACCTCGATGTTGAGCTTGAAGTCCTTGTCCAGCCCGTGCTGCCGGAGGAACCCGATCACGGTGGCGGCGTCGAAGTCGTACTGGTGCTTCGAGGGCTCCATCGGCTTCGGCTCGATCAGCATCGTGCCCTTCCAGCCCTGCGAGCGCGCGTAGTCGCGGGCCATGGTCAGGAAGCGGGCCATGTGGTCGAGTTCGCGCTTCGTGCTCGTGTTGAGCAGGCTGTTGTAGCCCTCGCGGCCGCCCCAGAAGACGTAATTCTTTCCGCCGAGCGCGATCGTGACGTCCAGGGCCTTCTTCACCTGCGCTCCGGCGCGGGCGACCACCGCGAAGTCGGGGTTCGTCGCGGCGCCGTTCATGTAGCGCGGATGGCTGAAGAGGTTGGCGGTGCCCCACAGGAGCTTCACGCCCGACGCGCGCTGCTTGGAGGCTGCGTAGGCGACCATCGCATCGAGGCGCTTCTCGCTCTCGGCCACCGAACTCCCCTCGGCGACAACATCGAAGTCATGGAAACAGTAGAAGGGGATGCCGACTTTGGTTGCGAACTCGAAGCAGGCGTCCATCTTGTCCCGCGCCTGCTGCAGGGGGTCGGACGCCGTGAGCCACGGGAGGGACTTGGTGCCCGGGCCGAAGGGGTCGCCGCCGGTGCCGCAGAACGAGTGCCAGTAGGCGACGGCGAAGCGGAGCTGGTCCTTCAGCGGTTTGCCGGCGACCACGCGGTCCTCGTCGTACCAGCGGAACGCCAGGGGGTTCTTCGACGCGGGGCCCTCGCACTCGATCTTCCCGATGCCGGGGAAAAACTCACGGTCGCCGATCGTCACCTTCATGATGGTTCCTTTCCTC
>CAYRFK010000010.1:39553-45209 GCA_964423465.1 uncultured Verrucomicrobiota bacterium
TATTTCGCGCTGAACTCGTAGCGGCCCTTGACGTGGAGCAGGTAGTACGTCCCCTTGGACTTGGCGGCCTGGAAGTCGCGGTAAACCTTCTCCGGCACGCGAAGGTACTTGTACGAGCGGCCGTCCTTGGACATCACCACCGTCAGGGTCTGGGAGCCTGCGTCGTAGGCGATGCTCCGGATCATCGACGAGGCGTCGTCCGCGGCCCGGCCCGGCAGGGTGCAGAGGACCGCGATTGCAGGAAGCCAGCCAAGAATCTGTCGACGGGATTGCCTCATGCCCGCCATGCTATACCCGGCCACCCTCCCGCAGCAAGCCACAGTCGAGGCCCCGGCGCGGCCTTGACTCCGGCGAACGGCCTGCGCCAGACTGGGCCTTGGGAGAACCGTCATGATGCGAATCGCGATCGTGGGATGCGCCCTTGCCTGTCTTGCCGTCGTGCGTGCGCCCGCCGCCGGGCTTCCGGACACGAGCCGGATGAACATCCTCTTCATCGACATCGAGGACTGCAACGCCTCGGCGCTCGGGTGCTACGGGAACCCGATCTGCAAGACGCCGAACCTCGACAAGTTCTGCAAGGGTGCTGTCCGCTTCGATGCAGCCTACGTGCAGGCGATCGCCTGCAACCCGTCGCGCAGCTCGTTTCTCTCCGGCCTGCGGCCGCGGACGACGGGGATCACGTCGAACCAGCATGTCATGGACGACCACCTTCCCGCCGGCGTGCTGACGCTGCCCGAGATCCTCAAAGGCGGCGGCTTCCACCTGTCCGACATCGGCAAGCTGTTTCACAAGATCGAGTACGCCGAGAGGCAGTACGCGGCCTTCGACCGGCTGGAGCACTACCAGCACCCGCCGGGATGGACGGGCCCGGAGCCGATCCTGACGTTTTCCCGGCCTAAGAATCCCAATCCCGATCCGATGCCGAAGGATGAGAAGAGCCGCGAATACCGCGAATGGAAGCAGCGCCACTCGGACCGCTACGGCGACACCGGCATGTCGCACGAGGACCACGGCGACTACCGGATGGCCTGCACGGCCGTCGCGTTGATCAAGGACTACGCGAAGACCGGCAGACGTTTCTTCCTGTCCGTCGCGCAGTCGAAGCCGCACACGCCGCTGACCGCGCCGAAGAAGTTCCTCGACCTCTACGATCCGGCGAAGATCCCGGATCCGCAGGCGCCGGTATCGTCGCTGAAGAACTTTCCGTACATGAAACGGGCGACCGGCGGCAACCCGGACATCTTCACGCAGAAGCAGCCGACGCCGCAGCAGGCGAAGGAGGCTATCGCCGCCTACTACGCGTGCTGCTCGATGGTCGACGCGCACGTCGGCATGATGCTCGACGCGTTGGAGGAGACGGGGCTGGCGAAGAGCACGATCGTCGTCTTCCTCGGCGACCACGGCTTTCACCTCGGCGACCATGGCTTCTGGTCGAAGTACTCGATGCTTGCCCCGACGCACCGTGCGCCGCTGGTGATCCGCGTCCCCGGCGCGCCGGGCAACGGGAAGGCCGCGACGGGCATCGTCGAGTTCATCGATTTCATTCCGACGCTGTGCGAGCTGGCCGGCGTGAAGGCGCCGGCCGGACAGGAAGGATTCAGTTTCGCGCCGCTCTTCGCCGATCCGGCGCGTCCGTGGAAGAGGGCGGCGTTCATCAGCGAGGGTGATTCCGAGGACGGTGACGGCGTGCGGACGCCGAAGTTGAGCTACATGGAATTCAAGAAGGGCGAGATGCCCGCCGCGCTGTTCGACCTCGAGAAGGATCCGTGGGAAACGGCCAATATCGTCAACGATCCGGCCTACGCGGGGGCGAAGGCGGAGATGGCCGCGCTTCTCAAGGCCGGCTGGAAGGCCGCCCTGCCGGCCCGCTGACCCCGGGG
Source organism: uncultured Verrucomicrobiota bacterium (assembly GCA_964423465.1). GTDB lineage: Bacteria > Verrucomicrobiota > Kiritimatiellia > PWTM01 > PWTM01 > VGWF01. The sequence goes on from CAYRFK010000010.1 coordinate 41,434, forward strand.
CGCCGCGCGAAGGAGCCCCGTTCCGGAAGAGGAAAGTAAGAAACTCCAAACTCCAAGGAAGTTGAAAGGAAGACGGAGGAAAAGGGAAGAAGGCCGGGCGGCAAGAGGAACCAAGCCGGCCTGCGAGAGAAGGGCACCTTTCGGGACGCCCACTGATTCGCCCCCGCAGACTCTCCGACTTCCTTCCTTGCTTCCTTGAAACTTCGAACTTCCTTGGAGTTTGGAGTTTTCCCACTTCCGGAGTGTGCCCTCGGATCGTCGTGCACCAGGGTCAACTGCATCGCTCCGGCTCAGACGTCCCGTGGCGGCAGCCGGGTGCGGATGGTCTCCAGAAGGCTGGCCGCCTCGACCGGCTTCAGCAGGCACGTGTGGCGCGGCGAGGCCTCGACGAGGGCACGGATGGTGGCGGGGATGTTGTAGCCGGTGCAGAACACGACGGCCGGCATCTCCCACCGCCGCTTGTGGCACCACTGTTCGATCTCGAGGAACGCGACGTCCCCGCCCTTGACCGGCATCTGGACGTCCAGGAGCACCAGTGTGTGATGATACTTCTTGAACAGCCGCACCGCCTGCTCGCCGTCCTCCGCCAGGTCCACCGTGATGTCCCTGCCAAGATTCGCAGTGAGGATTCTGCCGAACATGTGCAGGAGCGGGGCCTGGTCCTCGGCAATCAGCACGCGGCTCCGGTTCGCCCCGACCGCGCCGGGCAGAGGCGTCGCCGACAGCATGGCGTCGGCGCGGCCGGCGGCATCGCGGAGAACCATCAGGATGCACACCGTGCCGCCCCATTCGACCATGGAGGCCGACAGGTCCGCCAGAACCGCCGATCCGTCCGCCCGGCGGAACCGCTGTTCCATGAAGACATGACCGTGGACTTTGAGCCGGCGGATCAGTTCGCCGCGGTCGGTGACCGTCTCGCAGGGAAGCAGGGCATCGAACAGCCGGCCCACGAGGTCTTCGCGCCGGCCCGCGCCGAAGAGGCGGAGTGCGGCCTCGTTGGCGTCGGCCACGAGCGCGGTCGAGGCGTCGATGATCAGGATGCCGTCGAGCAGATGGTCGATCAGCGTGCGACACCGGGTCTCGGCCTCGTGCAGCCTCCGCCTCAGTTCGGCGGCGCCCGCCGCACCCGCGGCCGACTTCCGGGTCTTGCGTGTATTCGTCGTCTTGCGCATGGGCGGCTGCCCCCGATGGCGGTGTTCCAGATAACCTCGCCGCCACTATTGCACGCCCCCTGCGGTGAAACAAGCGCCCGCCCCGTGTTTCAGGCTTCCCCGCGGCCCGAGATCCGCGGAGAATGCCGCCATGAACATGCTTCCTCTCCGCCTGTCCGCCTGCCTGATTTTGGGAACCGCCGCCGCGTCCGCATCCGACTCCGTGCTCCGGTACGACCGCCCCGCACAGACCTGGTCCGCCGAGGCGTTGCCGGTGGGGAACGGACGGCTGGGCGCGATGATCTTCGGCGGCGTCGCGCGCGAGCGGATCCAGTTCAACGAGGACAGCCTCTGGACCGGCGACCTGAATCCCTCGGGCGACTACAAGACCATGGGCGCCTACCAGAACTTCGGCGACCTGCGGATCGCTATCGAGGCGGCGGCGGCTGCGCCGGCCGGTGTGTCGTGCCTCAGCGACCACACGCCGTACAACGAAAGCGAGGGCGTCGCCTGTTCCGCCGACGGGGACCCGAAGACGAAGTGGTGCGTCGAACCGCGCGGCCGGGCCGTAGCGTGGATGCTGAAGCTCCCGTCGCCGGCCGCCATCTCCGGCTACGCATTCACGAGCGCCAACGACACGCCATCGCGGGACCCCCGCACGTGGGAACTGGCGGGCTCAAACGATGGCGCGGCATGGACGGTCCTGGACCGGCGATCCGGCGAGGCGCCGTTTCCCGGACGCCACGAAACCCGGGCGTATGCGTTCACGAACGCGATCGCGTTCTCTGCGTACCGCCTCACGTTCGAACCCACGCCCGGCGTGTCGCACTTCCAGGTGGCGGAGATCCGGCTCGGCGACACGGGCGCCGCGGGCGCAGCAGCCGGCGCGCCGGCGCCCGAGGGCTACCTGCGCTCCCTTGCGCTGACGGACGGCGTGCACCGGGTCACGTTTCGCTCCGGCGGCGCGACCCACCTTCGCGAGACCTTTGCCAGCCATCCCGACCAGGTTGTCGTGATGCGCTGGTCCGCCGACCGGCCCGGTGCCGTCCGTGGCACGATCGGGCTTGCGGGGGCGCATGACGAGATCACGGCCGCCGACGGCGCCGGCCTTGCGTTCTCCGGCGCACTGCCGAACGGACTGAACTACGAGGCGCGTGTGCGTGTGATCGCCCGGGGCGGAACGGTCGGGGCCTCGAATGGCGTGGTCAGTCTGACCGGCTGCGACGAGGCCGTCCTGCTGCTCGCCGCCGCGACGGACTACGCGATGGATGCCGCCGCCGGCTGGCGCGGCGCGGCGCCCGGGCCCCGCGTGCGGGCGCAGCTCGACGCGGCGGCCGCCCGCGGGTTCGGCGACCTTCTGGCGCGGCACGTGGCGGACCACCGGTCGCTGATGGACCGCGTGGCGGTGGAGTGGGGGGCGACCCAGCCCGAGACCCGTGCGCTGACGACCGACCAGCGGCTCGCGCGCTGCAAGGCCGGCGAGGCGGATCCCGAACTCGAGGCGATGCTCTTCCAATACGGCCGCTACCTGCTGATGGCCTCGTCGCGGCGGCCGGGGCTTCCGGCGAACCTGCAGGGGCTGTGGAACGACAGCAACAAGCCCGCATGGTCCTCGGACTATCACTCGAACATCAATGTGGAGATGAACTACTGGCCCGCCGAGCCGGCGAACCTGGCCGAGTGCGCGCTGCCGTTCTTCGATCTCGTGATGGCGATGCGCGGGCCGAGCCGGACGGCGACCCAGACCGAGTTCGGGAAGGTGCGCGGGTGGACCGCACGCACGTCGCACAACATCTTCGGCGGGCACGGCTGGAAGTGGAACCTTCCGTCGAGCGCCTGGTACGCGCTGCACTTCTGGGAACAGTTCGCGTTCGGCGGCGACATGGCGTTCCTGCGCGACACGGCCTACCCGATGGCGAAGGAGGTCTGCGAATTCTGGATCGACCACCTCAAGACGCTGCCCGACGGCACGGTGGTCGTGCCGAACGGGTGGTCGCCGGAGCACGGTCCGACGGAGGACGGCGTCGCCCACGACCAGCAGATCGTCTGGGAGCTGTTCACGTTCACGGCGCGCATGGCGGATGAACTGGGCGTGGACCGCGAATTCCGCATGCAGATCACCGCGCTTCGCGACCGGCTCGCCGGCCCGAAGGTCGGCCGCTGGGGACAGCTGCAGGAGTGGATGGAGGACCGCGACGACCCGAAGGACCAGCACCGCCATACCTCGCAGCTATTCGCGGTATTCCCCGGAAGCTGGATCTCGTTCGAGCGCACGCCGGAGTGGGCGAAGGCGGCGCGCACCTCTCTCGAGGCGCGCGGAACCTCGGGCGACAGCCGTCGCGAATGGGCCTGGGCGTGGCGTTCGGCCCTTTGGGCGCGGCTGCGCGAGGGCGATCGCTCGCACGAAATGCTCCGGAACCTTCTCGCCTATAACACGCTTCCGAACCTCTTCGGCAACCATCCGCCCATGCAGCTCGACGGCAACTACGGCATCTGCGCGGGCATCTGCGAAGTGCTCCTGCAGTCGCTCGTGCCCGCGGCCGGCTCGGGCGTCGCAGCCGAGATCGATCTCCTGCCCGCCCTGCCTTCCGCCTGGTCCGACGGCAGGTTTCGCGGCCTGCGTGC